>CAMWLX010000354.1 GCA_947175225.1 uncultured Porphyromonadaceae bacterium | reverse complement strand
CCCCCCCTTTTTTTTTTCAAGCAGACGAGCGCATACGAGATTCCTCTACGTCTCGTGGGCTCGGAGATGTGTATAAGCGATAGGCTCTTACCTTTACTCTTCCGTCAAATGCAGCTATATTCTGAGGGAAATTGAGGTAGTAATTGTAGCCCGGTTCCGGATTAGGGATTATGCTGCCTGAAGGAGTGACCTTAATCTGCTCATCCTTGTCGTGCTTCCCAACATAAGAAAATCCAAGCGTAAGGCCTGTGCTGCGTTTGAATTTTTCTTTGAAAGTCTCGTTAAGGCTCCATTCGGCATCAGCACCCCAGAGCCAAGATGAGTTCCATTCCCAGTAGCGACGTTGCTTGCCTCCAAGAGCTGTAAGATGCACTCCGGGAGCCGGATTGACTTTGATTCGTCCTCCCCTTATGGCATTATCCACGCCGAGAGAACGCTCCTGATAAGTGCGGAGTATCAGTCCTGATCCGAACTGCTCGTAGAAGTCTCCGACAGTTGCTTGCCAGCATTTGTAGCCTCCTGTGGCCCAGATATAGGGGACACCCCATCCTCCGAAACCTTTGTCGTAGCCGGGAAGAGGCCATTTTGCCCATTGGAATCGGGCTCCGACAGAGATATAAGGGGCATTGACGGTCAGATCAAAATATGTATTGTTGAGCACATCCTTTTCATATTCGCCGGTCTTGTCTCCCTTAAAATTGTAGGGGATCAGAAATTCAGACTGTATTGATCCGTTAGCACGGATTTTGCTCCACCAAGAATTGTTATCTTTTTTGGCAGAGGGGTCATATACATAGGTGGAAGGGAGCTTAGTGCTTCCGTCTACATAGGTAGAGGGGAGTTTTGTTTCCCCCTCAACATACGTCGATGGATTTTGCTCCTCTGTGTCTGCCACTTTCACTTCAGAATTTTCAGCTAAAGCAACTGATGTGCTGAGAATCAAGGTGCAGAAAGGAAAGGCTATTCTTTTCATTTTTCAGTTAGGTTGGTTGGAAGCGTTTCCTGGCCTATAGTTATTTCATAGCTTTCTTTACGGCTTCGATGATTTCCTCTTCGGCTCCGTCTACATATCCCTGATGGTTCCAAACGATATTTCCTTCGCCGTCTACCACAAACACGTGAGGAGGATCGCTGACACCGAGCTGACGCTTGAAGTCGCCGTTAGGGTCAAGAAGCACTTCATATTCCCATCCTTTGTTTTCTACGAAAGGTTTCACACGCTGTTCATTCTGTGCCTCGTCAAGACTTACTGCATAAATCTTTACTCCGGTCTCTTCTACCCATTCGTCATAGACGTCGGCGATTGCCTTGAGTTCGCGTACGCAAGGTTTGCACCAAGTGGCCCAGAAATCGATGACGAAAGGTTTGCCGTCGTTGCTGAGGGTTGAAGTGTCGACAGAATTGCCGTTCATATCCCGAAGCTGCACTTGCGGAAGGGCTGCCGAGGATGTGAGGGCTCCTGCAAGCAGGAAAGCGGAAAATAGAAGTTTCTTTATCATATTTCTTTTCTTTTGTTGTTATCGTTGATGTTAAGATACTCTAAACTAATAACGAAGATTAAAATTCTAATATTGCAGCTTTCTTTATCAATATAGACTCGTTTGATGTTCCAAAGTTACAAAAAAATCTTCAATATTTTGCTTTTTTCTTATAAAAAATAAAAACCCTGCTTTCGCAGGGTCTTTTTTTGTATTTAGAATGGGAGGTCGTCGGTTGAGTCAGTGTCATATCCTCCGGGTGTTGGGGCAGGGGGGAAGGCATCGCTGCCGAAAGGTTGTGGAGCTGCCGGCTGCGGAGATGCCTGAGGACCATATGGCTGCTGCGGAGCGTAAGGCTGCTGGGGCGCGAAGGGCTGTTGTGGAGTGTATGGCTGTTGCCCGTATGGTTGCTGTGGATAACCCTGCTGAGGATAGCCGGGCTGTGGAGCCATTCCGCCGGGGACGTATGGACGGGCTGCGTAGCAGCTGACATCAGTATACCAACGTTCGTTGAATTCACGGCTTTCGATGTCGACAGACAAAGTGTAAGAGTTTCCAACTTCTATTCCCATTGTGTCGACTTTATCGCCGAATACATGAAACTTCACTTTGCGAGGATACTGGCCAAAAGTCTCAAGCACCCATTCTTTTTTCTTCCATTCTCGTCCGGCTTTTGAAATGCCTGACTGCAAGCCAAGGTCGAGGATTATTTTACCATCTATTTCCATGATTCGTTATCGTTGTTTATGTTTAAGTTTTCAAAATTAGTCAAAATTGGGTAAGTGTGCAAATTTTTTTGCCTAAAAATAAAAAATTAAGAAGGGCGAAGCATAAACTCCCCCTTCTTTGCTCTTTCTAAACATCAAGCATCACGCATTACGCAATACGCATCACGCACCATGCTATTCAAAGTCTTCGAAATTCATTTTGGCTGCTATTTCGTAGTTGTTTCGCTTCAAGAACGATAAGATATTCTGGCGTTCTTTGCCATCATCTACATCTTCCTTGATTCTTTTGCAAGCATGATGGAGGGCGATACTCGATTGGTAGATATGGCGATAGCTTTTTGCTATGTCGTCGATGATCTGGTCGCTAAATCCTGCACGGCTCAGAATGAAGGAGTTTACTCCAAAGTAGGATATTGGATTATGCGCCATTATCACGTAAGGAGGCACATTCCCTGTCACACGGCATCCTCCTTTCACGAGGACGAAGTCGCCTACCTCATATCCTTCATGCACCAAAGCTCCTGAAGAGAAAATGCAGCAGTCTCCAATCTTGCAGTTTCCTGCTATTTTCACTCCGTTGCCGAGCACGCATTTATTGCCGATAGATGTGTCGTGTCCGATATGCGATTGAGCCATAATGCAGTTTCCGCTGCCAACTCGTGTGGCCTCTCCTTTGTGGATACTGCGGTTGATTATCACTTGTTCACGTATGCGGTTGTCATCCCCTATTATTACATATGATTCCTCACCTTTCCAACGGAAATCCTGAGGAGTGGCAGCAATTATGCAACCCTCATAGATGCGGTTGTTGTTGCCGATTCTTGCTCCTGAAAGGATGCTCGAATGGGAGTGGATGAAGCAGTTGTCGCCAATCTCAACGTTTCGGTCGATGTAGACGAATGCCCCGACTGTAATGTTGTCGCCAAGCTTGGCATCGGGATGCACGAATGCCAACGGTGATATATTGTTCATGAGTCTATGGTGTTTTAAGGTTTCATGGTTTCCCATGTTGTCCCATGGGAAGCCATGAAATATAATTAAAAATTATCGTCCACCCCCGACAGCCTGATACAGGCTGATCAAGGCGGATGTGCGTGCATACGCGCTGCTGAGGCTTGCAAGCTGCGACTGAAGCAGGCTGCTTCTTGCGGTCAGCACTTCGAGATAGCTTGTCTGATGATTGAGTATGAAGAGTTCGTTGGTATATTCTACAGACTTCTCCAGTTCTTTCACCTGAAGATCTACAAGACGTTTCTTTTCCGAGCTCTTGTCGATCTTTACGAGCGCATCGCTGACATCGGCAGCGGCCGACATCACTGCGGTCTCAAAGTTATTGATGGCTTGCTCTTGCTGAGCTTTTGCCACTTTGAGCTGCGCAATATTCTGTCCTCTTGAGAATAGGGGTGCGGTCAGCGAACCGGCAAGCTGGATAAACCATTTGCCCGGATTAGTAATCATCGACCCCAAAAGATTGGTGAATCCTCCTTGCGCTGAGATTGCTATCGATGGATAGAAATTTGCGTGAGCGGAGCTTACGGTATAGAATGCAGTGGCAAGTCCTCTTTCGGCTGCTGCCACATCAGGGCGAGTAGCAAGATAGCTCATCGGCACCCCTTTTATGGCTTCAGCCGGAAGCTTCACATCCAAATCAGAACTTACTTTCCAGTCAGCGGGATATGTATTGAGAAGCACTGAAAGTGAATTATTGACAGTCGTGATCTGTTGCTCAAGGTCCGGAATTGATGCAAGGATGCTGTAGTAGTTGGCGCGGCTTTGCACTACGGCTGCTTCCGTGGTGGTGCCTGCTTGCTTCAACTGTTCCATGGTAGCCACTTGGTCTTTCCAAATTTCGGCAGTACGCTTTGACAGGTCGAGCTGCTGATGCAGAAGCACGAGCGAATAGTAAGTAGAAGCTACTCCGGTGACAATCTGTGATCGTGCAGCCTGTTCATATGCCTGCATCTGCTCCAGGCTTGCTTTTGCTCCACGCTTGCGGTTGAGAATCTTCCCAAAAGCGTCTATTTCCCAGTTGGCAGCTAAGGGAAGAGTATAGCTC
>CAMWLX010000353.1 GCA_947175225.1 uncultured Porphyromonadaceae bacterium | reverse complement strand
ATTAGGATAACATAAGATTACGCGAGCATTTCTGTAAATCTGGACAATTTACAAAATAATCCTACTCACGTTGCATCTTATGCTATGCTTCAAGCATAGCGTATAGGCAACTACGATGGATTATTGGCACGTCCAGAGCCAGCAGAAAATCGCAAAAGCCTATACGCTATTTTTGTAGTCCGTGAGGATAAAACAAAATCCATTCTGAATGAACCATTTTACACCTCTGCAATTACGGTAATTTTTACCGAATCGGAAATATTTACCGACATACCAAATCCTCAGGGAATAATGCCAATTCAACACATAATCCAATAAATCAACCGTTTACAACTTTTTCTCAAAATTTTTAATCTAATTCCAAAACCGAGTAGTTATGATTATCGAAACCGCGAATATTTCCGGCGACAACGAAATCATAACAAGACATGTGTAACTCAAAACCACCACCCAAATGAGCAGGGGCAGACGGTTGAACACCGACCCCGACTTCCTTACCGGCGCAGACGCTCTCATCGCCATACAAAAGGAAGCACCGAAACTATCTCTCACATTCAGAGGAGAGGCCATTATTCCGCTTGAAATCCTGACGGAGGCTTTCCGTGTCAAGTCCCGAACATTCCTTCGATATGCCGAAGCCGGGTTACTTGAAATATATGCTGCGAGAATCGGCAACCTGAAGTTTGTGACTCAGAAAAGTTTCGATGAGTTTATCGAAAGAAATTTTCTTCTTGTCGGTAAAGAGAGAGTAAAATCCTGTGAGGGAAATAATCAATAACTTTAATCCTGTATTTTTCTATGGAAAACAATCCAGATGAAACCAACGTGCTGATTGCCCGTAATAACGAGACGGGACAGGTAGGCGCAGTCGTAGGACAGGGGTCCGACGGCACTCCAAAAATGGCAGACGCAAAGACTGCCAAGCTGAGCGACCTCGTTAAGTTCAGCAAGGGGCAGAATCCCCTCGAAGCATTCATGTCAAATTTTCTTCGTCAAGCGAAGAATCCATCGACGTTCGGATTTTTCAGCCTTCCGGCAGACAGATATGAAGCAATTGCACCGGCTATGGCAGATATGATCCAAAAGGAAGATGAATACGCCGAAATGCTCAGTCCTTATAAGGTAAAGACGGAAGACTATGTTCAGGACAAGTCTGTCAATCAGTCAGATGTCCCCACATCAGAGGTTAAAGAATCTACTGAAGATAGTGAGGAAAACATAAAAAACACAAAGATTGACCCCGACAAAGTAGATTGGGTCCGAATCGAGAAGGAATGGGGTATTACACGTAAAGACCTCGAAGAGCAGAAACAGCTGGAAGATATGCTTTATAACCGCAGATCAAGCAGTCTGGTAAAGCTTACAACTACAATCGACGGCGAAAAGCAGGAGCTGGAGGCTCGTCTTTCGTTCAAACATAATCCCGATGGCAGTATCACACTCTCTCCCCATATCAAAAAGACCGAACCTCAGCTTGATAAGCCCTATAATGGATATACCTTTACTGAAGAAGAAAAGGCTGAACTGTTGAAAGATGGAACAATCTCTCATACAGTAGAACTTGTCAATCCCAAGACCGGCGAGAAAGAACCCAGTGTGGTAAATTTTGACAAACTTACCAATGAAATCCTGAGTATTCCTTTTAGCGAGGCTCGTGTATATCCTAAAATCTGTAACATCGATCTCAGCAAGAAAGAAATCATGCAGCTCAAGAATGGCGTTACACTCCGCGACCGTGAAATAATCACAAAGGATGGTCGTCATTTCAAGGCTGATATACAGTATCGTGTTGACCGCAATGGTGCCGCCCTTATCAACATGTCTCCGCTCAAAGAGAATCAGAGTGTATCTCAGGATAAAGAGAAAAAGGTGGAACAAGATGACACTACCAACCAGAAGAAGGAAAAGGTCTATAGCTTTACCGATGCCGAAGGAAATCCCAAGAGACTCGGACAGTGGTATCACATCCCGATTGACGAGCAAAAGCAGAACGATTACCTCGCCGGCAAGGAAGTCGAGGTCGGCGACAAAAAGATTGAAGGTCAGGACTACAGACTCTATTTCCAATTCAACAAGGAAGAAAAGATGCCTGAAACCAAGTTTGGCATTCTGAAGAACGGCGAAGTTGTCGGCTTTGCAGACGCCCGTAAGGTTCAGGAAGCTTATTACCGTGAACTGAGAGCAGCAAAAGAAGCCACACAGAAAGCAACTGCCAAACTTGACACGGGTCAGACTGAGCAGAAAAATCAGCAACGCCAGTCCGCGTCTCAGGAACAACCCAAAAAGAAGTCGCAAGGTCCCAGACTCTGATAATCAGATTACAAACAAACATTTTTAATTAACGGCGGGTAGCCTCGGAGTCCTACGACTCCCCGCCAATTTACAAACTTATAAAAATATTTTTTACATCACGATGATAACTATCATTACCGAGAACCCCCGCTCGGCCAAAGCAATCGCTAAAGCGTTCGACGCGACCCCCGGCAAAGTCAACGGCATCTTCAACAGCAACGACCTTACTGTAATCGCAGTGCCGCAAGACTTCCTGACACCTCGTAAACTCGACATCAACACACTGGGCAAATTGCCCTACATTCCCTCAACGTACAATCTGCGTCAGAACCGAAGCAAGTCTCCGCGCGGTTTCGAGGGAACCGCACGCAAAGCTATTCTCGCATCCGAAGAGATAGTGTTTGCCTCTGCAAGTGGAGCCGATGCTCAGGCACGCTTCTATAATATCTGCCGCCACTATGGTGTGGGGCAGAAGACCTCCAGAATGTGGCTCAAAAGCCTCCGTCGTTCAGACATCGCCCCGGCGTTTGCCGCCCGTGAGTCCGGTCGTCAGCTCCACCGTCTCGCACAGACAGGTCTGGTAAGTATGGCTATGGAGTCTGCATTTGACTACAATTTCAACAATGCGCTTCATCATATCGGCTTTCAGAATCTCAGTCTCTCACGTCGTGAAGTCATCGTCCTCGACTTCCTCCGCTCCATCGACGAACATATTGACGAATCGTTCAAGTCGGAATCAACATTCAAGCTCTGCCTCAATCCCGGTACCGGCATGGGTATGATGAGCAGACAGTCATGGGCAACCAGAGAAGAAGCGGAAGTCGCACTCAAATCTCTCAACATCCCGACTGTGATTCCCGTTGAGATGGAAATCAACATCGACAGCGACAAACAACCCAATCTTTTCACAACGACCTCACTTCAAATCGAGGCATTCCGCAAGTTACGGATGTTCCCTGCCAGAACGATGTCCACTGCCCGTAGCCTCTTCAATCGTGGTGTAATCACTTCTCCCTATACGCATAAACCAACTATCACTACCGTCGCCAATCCGGTTGCAAACATGACCAGAGCCGAACATCGCCTTTATCAGCTCATTCGTGATCGGAAGAATATGGCGAACAAAGAACATGACATAAAGACCGGCAAAATCTCCTACTCAACAGACGGTGTGGATTTCCACCATACGTTGTTAGCTTCAGCAGTGCAGAACCTGCCTCTTGGCACCGTACTATGCGGAGAACCGTTTATTGAAGCGGTAGTAAGGGAGGTTGCTCCTTGTCCCTCCATCACATACGATCTCGCTGACATCCTTTCTACTCTCACAAAGGAGTTAACAGAGCCGAAAATGCCTTTCCGTGCGGAAGGTGATGACTACGGCAGCGTGATTTCATCGCTTATCACCAAAAATCTTATCAAGGAATGCGAAGGAATGATATTCCTTTCGGAAACCGGTGAAGACATAATGGATAACATCGGACGCCTATATCCCGGCTCAAACCTCGTCGCATTTCAGTTCGACGCCGACGGCCTTACAGTAGGCATCGGCACAGGTAAGCAGTGCATCGCTGATTTCAGCGACTGGTTATACTCTTTCACTTCTGGAATGCTTGACGGCAAGCATATAGACGGCGAATATGCCGGAACGGTATGCCCCGTATGCGGTGCTCATGCCATCTACAACGCAAACCATACCATCCGTTGTGCTGAATGCGACTATCACATCTCCGACACGTATTTCGGAAAAACACTCACCCCCGAACTTACCCGTCAGCTCCTGACACATTTCCACACATCCGAGGTAAAAGGTCTTCAGACTAAGGAAGGCAAGCGTTTCTCCTCGGTGCTGGCTCTGGACGCCAACTATCAGCCGACCCTTGTCAAGGTTCCTGATACGGACACATACCGCGTTGCGGTGTGATCCACAATCCGCTGACCAACGCAGTCAGCATCTTAATGGCGGTGGCAAACACGCCACCGCCATTTA
>CAMWLX010000352.1 GCA_947175225.1 uncultured Porphyromonadaceae bacterium | reverse complement strand
CCCCTAAAGCCCCTAAAGCCCCTAAAGCCCTTAAAGCCCTTAAAGCCCTTAGAGCCCTTCGGGCAAAAGGAAAAGGCCCTGACCTTATCGGGTCAGAGCCTTCTTATTATTGTATGAGTGTTAAGCTGATCAGAGCTTCGGGCCTGCGGCTACGAGAGACTTGCCTTCATCGTTGGTAGTGAACTTGTTGAAGTTCTTGATGAAGCGAGCTGCGAGGTCTTCTGCTTTCTTTGTCCATTCTGCGGGATCTGCGTATGTGTCACGCGGATCAAGGATCTTAGGATCTACTCCGGGAAGTTCGGTAGGAACTACGAAGTCGAAGTATGGAATGGTCTTTGTAGGAGCCTTGAGGATAGAGCCGTCGAGGATGGCGTCGATGATGCCACGTGTATCCTTGATAGAGATACGCTTGCCTGTGCCGTTCCAACCTGTGTTGACGAGATAAGCCTTAGCACCGCTCTGGTTCATGCGCTTAACGAGCTCTTCACCATATTTAGTCGGATGAAGGCTAAGGAAAGCTGCACCGAAGCAAGCAGAGAATGTCGGAGTAGGCTCTGTGATACCACGTTCAGTACCTGCGAGCTTAGCAGTAAAGCCGCTGAGGAAGTAGTATTTTGTCTGCTCGTCGTTGAGGATAGACACCGGAGGAAGCACACCGAATGCGTCAGCTGAAAGGAAGATAACCTGGTCAGCAGCCGGGCCCTTGGAAACAGGCTTAACGATGTTCTTGATGTGGAAGATAGGATAAGAAACACGGGTGTTTTCTGTCACGCTCTTGTCAGCGAAGTCGCACTCACCGTTGACTACAGTCACGTTCTCAAGAAGAGCGTCGCGCTTGATAGCGTTGTAGATATCGGGTTCGCTTTCCTTGTCAAGGTTGATAACCTTAGCGTAGCAACCACCTTCATAGTTGAAGACGCCTTCGTCGTCCCAGCCGTGCTCGTCGTCGCCGATGAGTTTACGCTTCGGGTCGGTAGAAAGAGTAGTCTTGCCTGTGCCTGAGAGTCCGAAGAAGATAGCAGTGCTGGTCTCTTCCATGTTGGTGTTGGCTGAGCAGTGCATAGAAGCGATGCCACGGAGTGGGTTGAAGTAGTTCATCATAGAGAAGATACCCTTCTTCATTTCGCCCCCATACCAAGTGTTGATGATGACCTGCTCTTTGTCTGTGATGTTGAAAGCGACGCAAGTCTCGGAGTTGATGCCGAGTTCCTTGTAGTTTTCAACTTTAGCCTTAGAAGCGTTGTAAACAACGAAATCAGGCTCAAAGTCTTTAAGCTCTTCTTCTTTCGGACGGATGAACATGTTTGTCACAAAGTGAGCCTGCCAAGCAACTTCAACGATGAAGCGAACTTTTAGGCGAGTAGCTTCGTTGGCACCGCAGTATAGATCGACAACGTAAAGTTCCTTGTCGCTGAGCTCGTCAATTGCGATTTTCTTAAGCTCATCCCACACTTCAGTTGAGATTGGCTTGTTGTCGTTGGGATATTCGGGAGTGTTCCACCATACAGTGTTTTCTGTAGTGGCATCCTTTACGAGATATTTGTCTTTAGGACTGCGGCCGGTGTAAACGCCTGTCATAACGTCGATGGCGCCAAGGCTTGTGGGGATACCCTTTTCATAGCCTTCGAGACCCGGCTTTGTTTCTTCGATGAAAAGCTGATCATAGCTGGGGTTGTGGATGATTTTCTTAACCCCTTTGATCCCATAGCGGGACAAATCTAACTCTGCCATATTGTCAATTAATATTATTGGGTTTTAGATATGTTTTTACCTAATTTCTACCTTTCGGCAATCAATTACCATATGAATAACAATCACCGATGCAAATTTGCGACAAAGTTAAACAAAATTTAGGAAATCAGCAATACTTACGGGAGAAAAAGGACTAAAAAAAAGCATTCTTAATGATTTTTAACCACTGAGAGAGTTTGAAGTAACTATTCAGCGAGTATCTTGTTAGGGCTAACACGGAGGGCACACGGAGGCTTTTGGCGTTCGCTCGCGGATGAGGGTTGAGCTTCGCTTGCTGGCGCGGATCTTACCCCTCCTGCGCCCTCTGTGTCAAACAGAGTAGTTAGCACTCTCCGAGTGCGTCCCCAAGCATCAAACAGAGTAGTTAGCTCTCATCTAATAAGGCGTGCTGCTTGATATTGGCGGCTTGATATTATCGGTCGGGTTGGGGATTTTTTTTTGGATTTGTGGGTGATAATTATTAATTTTGCAGTATGAAGAAGGAAAGGTTTTCGATATGGAAGAGGGCGAAGTCGTTTGGGTATGCTTTCAGTGGCATTGGGACGCTTCTTCGCGATGAGCATAACTCGCGTATTCATGTGTTCGCGATGGTGGCCGTGGTGATTGTAGGATTCTTGTTAGAGCTGTCGCCTACGGAATGGTGCATTGTCGCGCTCTGTTGCGGGGGTGTGCTGATGGCGGAGGCTATGAATTCTGCTATAGAGGCGATTGCGGATCTTGTCAGTCCGGAGTTTCATCCGCTTATCAAGAAGGCAAAGGATGTGGGAGCGGCAGGAGTGCTGATGATGGCTATTGCGGCTGCTATTGCCGGAGTTATTATCTTTTTGCCTAAAATATTATTATCGCTTGGATTCGCTTGAATTCTCATGATCTTGCATGATTTCTCATGATCTTGCATGATTTCTCATGATTTACCATGATTTACCATGGATTCTCATGATTTCGCTTGGATTTATCTTTAATTTTTTATTTTTATGATTGCAATTATCAATGGTCCGAATTTGAATATGCTTGGACGTAGAGACCCTAAAGTGTATGGAAGCTCTACTTTTGAGGATTTCCTCCCTCAAGCGGAAGACCTTGTGTCGGAACTTACTGACGGGCTGGAGACTCTCGAGTATTACCAATCTAATTCTGAGGGGGAAATCGTAGACCAAATACAGAAACTTGCATTCGACCCTGTGTGTCGCGGCATCGTGATGAATCCGGGGGCGTATGCTCATTATTCTTATGCTATCCATGATGCAGTGGAGATGTCGCCCGTTCCTGTCATCATCGTACACATATCTAATATACACGCACGCGAGGAGTTTCGACATACAGATGTTGTGGCTCCGGCTGCCAAAGGAACGATATGCGGTCTTGGACTCGACGGCTATATCTTTGCTATCCGCTCTATTCTCTCACGCCCATGAACTACGAAATAGAATCTGAACTCGACGCTTATATTGACGCCCATATTTCAGCGGAACCGGACCACCTTAAGCGTCTGACCCGAGAATCTAATCTCCGGCTTATCAACGGGCGCATGTGTTCGGGGCATCTGCAAGGACGGCTTCTGAAGATGCTCACGATGCTTGTGGTCCCAAAACTTGCAGTGGAGCTTGGGACATTCACCGGATATTCTGCCCTATGCATAGCAGAAGGATTGCCGGAAGGATCTACCCTTGTCACCATGGAGGTGGATGATGAGTTGGAAGACTTCATCCGGGAGCAACTTGACTCTTCGGAGCACGGCAAGAAGGTGGAATTGAGAATAGGGAAAGCCTTGGAGATGTGCCGGGAGTTTGAGGATGGGAGTGTGGATATGATGTTTATTGATGCAGACAAAAGGGAATATCCGGCATATCTTAAAGAGGCTGTGCGTATGATTCGCCCGGGGGGGCTAATCGTAGCCGACAATACCTTATGGTCAGGCCATGTATGCGACACGGCATATGAGAATGACCCTCAGACTCGGGGGGTCAGGGAATTTAATGAGATGGCGGCCACGCTCCCCGGATTCGACACAGTAATTCTGCCGATACGCGACGGCATCAGCCTCCTTCGAAAATGCCTTTAGGGACTTTAGAGCCCTTAAAGGCTCACTCTAAAACCATCGAGCCCTATCCAGTGTTATGTAATAAAAAAAGGAATAACTATGGAATCTAAAAGACAAGCTAAAATAGCGCGACTTATACAAAAGGAACTAAGTGAGATCTTCCGTCGCCAGACGGCTGCAATGGGCAATGTGCTGGTGTCGGTGAGCGCAGTAAGAGTATCTCCTGATCTTTCTGTCGCTAAGGCATACCTGAGTATTTTCCCACCGGAAAAATCAAATGAGATTCTTGAAAATATCAAGAAGCAGAGCAAGACCGTAAGATATGAATTGGCACAGGCTGTGAAGCAGATACTCCGCAAATGCCCTGACCTTGCTTTCTATCTCGACGACTCTCTTGATTATGCCGAGAATATCGACCGTCTGCTTGCTTCCGACCCTATCAAGGGGACAGCCGACGATTATGTTGACCCCGACGACATTAAGTGATTGTTTAATCG
>CAMWLX010000351.1 GCA_947175225.1 uncultured Porphyromonadaceae bacterium | reverse complement strand
ACACAAGGATTTTCAGTCCTTTGCTCTACCAACTGAGCTATGGCACCATCTTTTATGCCTTATCGGGCTTGTTTCCCGATTGCGAGTGCAAAGTTACTGCCTTTTTTTGAATTGTGCAAATTTTTTGGTAACTTTTTTTCAAAATATTTTTGATTTTTGATTTTTGATTTTTGAATTGCTTGATAGTTAAGTAAATAAATTTTAAGACATAGATTGCCTTCACAGTGCCCCATATATCCATATTCTCAAAGCTACCCCTTCCGTCAATCTAAACTATTAAACAACTAAACCCTTAAACCTTTAACCAAGTCAAGGTTTAGGCAGCGGGCGGGTGAGGTAGCGGAGGTCAGAGAGCATGTCGTTGAAAAAAGCTTGCATCGGGGTTATTATAGGCTGGAATTCAGGCTCGGTGCCGTCGCTAAGCACACGTAGGCAGGAGGGCTGGCACTTTATGTTGATTTTTCTACCTAAGTTCAGAGGTTCTCCGTCTATTTGTGCCGGGCCATCCTTGAGCCGTATTATCTTTACTTCTTTTGCCTTGAAAGTGTCGACGTAGCGGTTTCGGTCGATCTGGCCACTGAGAAGTCCGATTCCTGCCATAGCTTGCTGAATGATGGGGCCGTTGCGGATTACTGTTACATCGAGCAGTCCGTCGGTTAGTGATGCACGGGGAGCTATATATGCGTTGTTTCCGTATTGGGCAGTGTTGCAGACGGCGATTAGGAGAGCTTCTTCGGTATAGATTTCACCGTCAATCTCCATGGCGTAGTTGTCGGGAGTGAAATTGATGAATTCAAGCAGAGCATTCCTGACATACTCCATTTTGCCGCGACGTTTCCCAGTCGAGAACTTTTCGGTCACCACTGCATCGAATCCGACTCCGAATGTGCAGAAAAAAGGGAGTCCTTCGGCTATCCCACAGTCGATGGCGTAAGGATGGTTGTGGGCGATAATGTCAATGGCTCCATCGAAGTCCATTGGTATCCCGATGGAGCGGGCGAGTCCGTTGCCGCTTCCGCAAGGAATGATCCCAATTGCCGTGTCAGTGTGCATAAGGGCGGACGCAACTTCGTTGACAGTGCCGTCTCCGCCGGCTACTATAACGATGTCGGTACCGCCTTGGGCGGCTTGCTGTGCGAGCTCTGCACCATGTCCTTTGTGTTGAGTTAGTGCTATATCAAGGTCGATCCCTGCTTCCTTGAGCCGAGAGGCAGTAAGCTCGCAGATTCCTTTCTTGTCGCGTGTCCCGGATATGGGATTTATGAGCAAAAGGGCGGATGGCATGACTTGTAGTTTCGCTTTTAGGGGTTATAACTATGCATTCGAATCCTTTGGGGACGCAAAATTAGCAAAAAAAACTGATAAATTTGCCAGTTTAACGGATTTTTTATAAATTTGCAGTGTGTCGCGCCCGTTGCGAGACCTAAAGGCTTTGAAATACAAGATTCACCGAGAAGGTACAAATATCCTCATAATGCTGGCAGTGGTCTTGCTGGCACTCAATTTCCCGGTATGGCTGTTCTTGCCCCCGTGGATACTTCCGACTGTGCTTTCAGCGCTGTCAGTGCTTGTGTATTCTTTTGTGTTCAATTTTTTCCGTTGTCCTGCAAGGCGTTATAGAGGACCGCGAAAAGATATGGTGGTCAGCTCAGTGGATGGAAAAGTGGTAGTCATAGAGCGTGTCAATGAGAGAGAGTTCATCAAAGGTGAGGCTCTTCAGATATCTGTCTTCATGTCTCCTCTCAATGTGCATGCCAACTGGTTTCCGGTAGAGGGCCGCGTAGTCTACGTACGTCATCATGCCGGACGCTTCTATTCCGCATGGCTTCCAAAAGCGAGTACAGAAAATGAACGTAGCACAATCGGCATCGTTACTCCCGAAGGTCATCGGGTGACTGTGCGTCAGGTGGCAGGGGCTATGGCGCGTCGTATCGTGACCTATGCCAGGGTAGGGGAGGAGGCAGAATTCGATGAGCATCTTGGCTTCATCAAGTTTGGATCGAGAGTCGATATCTATCTTCCCATAGATGCTGTGCCTTTGGTGAGGATAGGGCAGCGTGTAGTCGGCGACCAGACACAGCTTGCTACTCTCCCGGGGTATAAAGCAACTGCAACAGCGAACAATCAAAGACCTTGAGTGGTATATCTATAGGAATATAGAATATTATCAGATGAATATACTGAAAAAACTTAGAAGCAACATACCGAATGGCATAACGTGCCTCAACGTATTGTGTGGCACGATTGCCATACTCATATCAGCACATCCGCACCTTTCATATGGCTTGACGGCATGGCAGTGGGCTTCCCTCTTCATTGTGCTTGCCGCAGTGGCAGACTTTTTCGATGGCTTTGCCGCCAGGATGCTTCATGAGAGCCATCCGATAGGGGCGGATCTTGACTCATTGTCAGATCAGGTAAGTTTTGGGGTGGCTCCCGGAGTGCTGTTGGCGTTCAATCTCTGGGGAAATGTCCCTCTTTGGTTGGCATTTGCGCCGGCTATATTGCCGGTAGCCACAGCTGTGAGGCTTGCTAAATTCAATGTTGACACTCGTCAGACTACAGGTTTCCTGGGGATGCCCGTGCCGGCGAATGCAGTATTTTGGATAGGCTATGTAGCAAGTATGAAGGATGGTGCGCAATGGCTGGCATGTCCATGGGTGTTGATTCCGGTATTGTTGTTCGTGTCGTGGCTGATGGTGTCGGAGGTTCCGATGCTGTCGTTGAAGTTCAAGACATGGGGATTCAAAGACAATTTGGCTCGATATTTGTTGATAATAGGGTCGGCAGGGTTGCTTATCTGTTTACAGCTCCGTGGCATGCTATGGGTGATAGTCTTCTATATTATCATGTCGCTGCTATTTGCACGCAAACAGTCTAAGTAACCACTTCACTGCTAAACTTTAAATTAGGTTACGATCATAAATATATTACATCGATGTCTGGATTGCTAATATTAATATTTATATTTATCGGTCTGCCGATTTTGTGGCGATGGGTCAAGCCATATTTCTACCGCTGGATGCAGCGGCGTACTGAAGATTATATGCGCAACGCAATGGGTATGCCTCCGCGAGACAAGTCGAAGAAGCAGTCGGATAATCGACAGTCTTATTCGGCGTATGGTGCATCTACGTCTGGCGGTTATGGCCAGCGTTCGCGCCGACGCGGATATTCGTCAGGTCCTCTTATCCCGAAGGAGTATGCTGTTGATGTGGAATATACAGAGATACGTTCTTATTCTTCAGATGAGGCGATAGCATCAGATGACCACACCGTAAGGTATAAGGTAGAGTCGCAGGTTAGTGACGCAGAGATCATAGAAATCTCTAAGGATAGGTAAGCTATGAAGACTCTGTTTGTTTCAGACTTGGATGGTACGCTTCTGGGAGCAGACCGGAAGGTCAGCTGCGAAAGCGTGCGGATGCTAAATGAAGCTATCTCGGAAGGGGCAATGTTCAGTGTGGCTACTGCTCGCACTCCTGCCACTGTAGGTCCTCTTCTTAGTAATGTAGACTGCACTTTGCCTTTGATTGTAATGACTGGTGCGGCTATATGGAATCGGCAGAACAATAGATATGAGCATGCCTTTTTTCATAGGGAGTCGACAGCCAAGAGACTCATTGAGCTATATCGTAAGCATAACCTTAGCACTTTCATCTATATCTTAGGGGAAGACAATGTTATCCATATATACCATATCGGGGATATGAGTCAGTTGGAAAAGGCTTTCATGAATGAGCGACTTCATACTTCGTATAAGAAATTTCATATTCCAGAGGACGGAGAGAGTGAGTTGCCCGAAACATTTGACCGCGTGCTTCTCTTTTATAGTATGCGTCCTACGGATGAGGTGAAGCGGGTTTATGATGAGATAAAGAGTGCCGACGATCTGAGGGCTGTTTTTTATCATGATATGTATGGCGAAGAGATAGCATTGATGGAGGTGTTTGGTCCGGAGGCATCGAAGGCAAATGCCGTAAAGATACTTGCAGAGATGGTGAATGCCGACAGAATAGTGGCATATGGGGATAATGTAAACGACCTTCCTATTCTTGAAGTGGCTGATGAAGCTGTAGCAGTAGAGAATGCGGTGGAGGCTGTGAAAGGGATTTCTGACCGAGTTATAGGTTCAAACACGGAGGATTCTGTGGCCAAAGACATAAAAAGACAGATTTTGACAAACTAAAATGCAAAAAAATTTGGAAAAATAAAAAATTCCCATTAACTTTGCATCGTCAAAAGCCCTGATGGCGGAATCGGTAGACGCGCTGGTCTCAAACACCAGTGGAGCAAT
>CAMWLX010000350.1 GCA_947175225.1 uncultured Porphyromonadaceae bacterium | reverse complement strand
ATATTTTTAAAAGAAATCTCTTCTGTCATCTCTTGTAATTCTATTTCTGCAAAATTAATAAAAATTGCTGAAATAAGAAATAGAATACGGATTTTTCTTTATTTTATTCGCAGTTTCCGCAGTTGGAGCAGCCGTTGCACGTTAGGCGCGAGCCGCATGTGTTGCAGTGGTGTCTGAAAAATGGGATGTATGGTTCGGTGGGGAAGAGGGAGTCGGAGTGTAAGTATAAATCAAATTTCGGCTTTCCAAAACTCTTGCTTAGTCCTGATTTGAAGGCTTGGAGGCTTTGCGTCCGTTTTGAGGGAATTTGATATGTCTTTCCATCTTTCTCAAAGACAGTGCCTGTCTCGATGAAATTGAATGTAACTTCGTTTTCTAAGCATTGTCTTGAAAGGCTCTCCACCCAATCATAACGGCATACTCTGGCACCGTCATAATTCTCACCTCCGCAAAGCACCTCTTCTATTTGCCCCGAAGATAGATATTCACTTGCATCGATTTTTCCAATAAATGGGGCTGCCATGAAACCCTTATGTCTTGCGGGGATGGAAAGCAGGATTGGTAGACGCTCATCAGCTCTTTTCTGATTCTCACATGTCACGGAAAGCATTACATTGGGATATCCATCTCCCCAGTCATCAGGAAGGCACTCCTTGATTCTGTGTGCCCTTTTAGTTAGAATCCTGAATGCTATATCAGGACGTTGGCGAATCATTTTCCAGATTTCCTGACGCCATTTATCAGCTTCTTCAACGAAGAAGTCAGTGGAGAGGCATACGTATATCTGCATTCCTGACTTCAACCTATAATACCCTTTCCGGTCACGTTGAATTGGCAGATTAAAGTTTGCGGTTTTAGTCACGATAGAAGTGTTGACACCTCTTTTGCTGTCAAGGAAATACATATAGCAATGATCGCATCCTTCGCTTATCTTATGGCAGCCATGCCAAGGATTCCAGATCAACATTTTTTATGAAAATTTTCGTAGTTATTGATAGCCCATGAGATGAGATTGCCGATGAGAGGAATCAGGCTTTCTCCCAACGGGGTAAGGGAATATTCTACTCGTGGAGGTATTTCGGCATAAACCTTCCGGGTGATGAGTCCGTCAGACTCAAGACTCTTCAAGGTGTCGGATAAAACTTTTGGAGAAATATCCGGAATGGCTTTTCCGATAGCGTTGAATCTGGTGGCAGGATTTTCGGCGAGTATACAGAGAACGAGCATTGTCCATTTTCCCGAAAACTTCGAAATTATGTTGCGGATAGGGCAGTCCTCGATATGTGTGAATTTTTTTAGATTTTCTTGCAATGGCAATGCGTTCATAATCAATATTGGTTACTTTAAAGTAAGCGTCTTTCCCTCAGGTAACTTCTTGTATAGATGAAAAACATATATTATCTTTGCACTATCTAAAAGAAAGTGAGTTCCCACTGCAAAGTTAATAAACTTTTTATAAAAATAAAAATATGAGCGAAGTAAAGATTCTTAATTCAGGCGAAAAGTTCGCCCACGTATCAGTAGGAAGCCTAAAAGGCTTTGAGGGTAAGCAATTTGTAAAGGATGCCGCAGGGGAGACATCTTGCGAGATTTCTTTCGGTTCTCTTCCTTCAGGTCAGTCAGTCCCATTCTTCCACAGCCACAAAGAGAATGAAGAGAACTACATCATCCTTTCCGGAGCAGGTAAGTTTCAGGTAAATGGTGATGTGTTTGATGTTGCCGAAGGTTCTGTAATCCGAGTAGCTACAAACTGTGACCGCAACCTCAAATGCACATCACAAGAACCTATGGTCTATATCTGCATCCAGGCAAAGGAAGGAAGTCTCGGAGGTTACACTATGACCGACGCCGAGATAACCGAGCGTGAGAACCTCCTTTAAATCAAATCGTTATAAAGATTATACGGGGCGCAAAAAGCGTCCCGTAATTTATTGTGAGTTCCTATTAGTCTTCAAAGATATAAGTAAGATAAATAACTCAAAAAGAGAATATTATCTTACGACAATCTTTTGATTTCCGACTATATAGATTCCTTGAGGAAGTCCTTTGGTCGCTTCTGAGGCTTTTACTCCTTTTCTTACAATTACGCCGGTAACGGTAAATACATCGATGGGTTTATTGCCATCATAGATGATCGGGCCATCCACCGAAGTTGGATCATCGGAGTTTGACAGATATACTTCATCAAGAATGAAAGGTTGATTACCGTAACCCCAGAAGCCTGCTATATAAATGTGAGATGGATCCATCTTTCGTCCTTGGTTAGACTTTAGATCGGGAAGGCTTACCACAGAATAACCATCCTTAAATCCGTTTTCTGATGCATCTGACCAATAACTGTCTTTGTCAAAGAGTCTAAAAGAAAGCCCTCCTTCCTTGCAGTCTGACACTTTGGCTACGCAATATTTATAGTCTGAAAGATCTATTCCTCCGGGATACTGCCAACCGGCAAAACCATACTGTCCAACTGTCACTCTATGGGTTTCTTCATCAAATGTTCCTTTTTCCCATATATTAGGATTAAACATGCCCTCTATGAGCGGGAAAGAAGTGACCGTGAAGTTGACAGTCTCGGAAGCCGCTTCTCCCTTGTCTCCAGCATAAGAAATGACGACAGTTGCAGTTCCGTCCTTCATGGCTGCCAGGCGTCCGTTGACTGCTTTCACTACTTTTTCATCCGAAGAACTATAAGTAGCAGCAGAAGTGACATCTGCCTTATGTCCATCCATATATATGGCTGTTACCTCAAGAGCACTCGAAGAGCCGGGAAGCATCATGATTTCAGAATCGGCATTAAGTTCAATATGGTCTACTGTAAGTGCTTCATCCGGATAACCGTTGAAATCAGATCCATAGAAATCATTCTCTTCAAATGTCGGTTCGGTTGTAAACCAGTCTACATCTATATATCCGCCAAGATTCTTAGTGGCGTAATTGAAGATTGCGAATTTATTTCCTGTAAATACGGAAAGGTCGTATTCCATCTTAAATTCAGGTCCGAATGACTTGTATTCCTTATTGTCCAAACTGTAATAGAAACGGCATTTCCCGGAAGTGTGGCTTGGTATGGCACGAAGATAGATGATGTCTTCTGTGATTTCATCACCGGTTTTTTCTGTTGCTGAAACCTTATTTGTCAGAGAGGATGAGCGGTATGTAAGCTGACGCTTGGTCCCGTTCATTTTCACTCCAATGAAAGCCAATGGATCTTGGAAAACTCCAAATCCGCAAATGTCACCATCTGCCATATGAGAAATATCGATAGCCACAGTGCCGTATGATGAGTTTTTGTCGTTATGATAACCGAGTACTCTTTGAGTAAGGGTATTGCGGACTTGATAAGGATTGTTTGTCACAGACGCAGTGTAAAGACGCATGAATCCGGGACGCTGTGTGAGCGACCATTTTGACATATCTGGATTATGGTTCCATCCCCATTGCATTCCGAGCTCATAGCTGCGGAAAGGATCATTGGTGGGGAGGGGGGTCACCGGATATTGAGTTGCAGTGACAGGTTTTGTATACTTATCTCCTGCTTTTCCGTTTGTACCTATCACCGGCCATCCATCGACCCATTTAACAGGAAGTAAGAACGGCATTCTGCCAAGAGTACCATTGTCGCGGAATAGGAGAGTCCACCATTCGCCTGCTTCGGTCTGAACGAGGGCACCTTGATGTGTGGCGGTGTTGTCTGCAAGCACCATTTTCTCTTCATATCCACCCCAAAGGTTCTTGGAGCGCAGTATAGTCTGGCGTCCGGGCCATCCAGGATATGTGGCATAGATATAATAATACTCTCCAATATGATACAGGCGACAACCTTCCATTCCTGTGTCAAGAGAACATTTGGCTACTACTGCATCCTTTATCTTATGGAAATTCTCGTCAACCTGTGCAATGTGGATCTCTCCGATACCATAAGCTACATAAGTCTTACCATCGTCAAACATTATTCCGCAATCGTAGAATCCTTCCGGGAGCTTATGCATAGTCCAGTCTCCTTCGGGATCTTCGGCTGTCAGTAGAAAACCTCCTTCATCGAGTGTGAGGAAGAGCATATAAAATTTACCGTCATTATATTGGAGCGCAGTAGCCCACTGGCCGTGGCCATAGCGGTTCTTTCCGTTTTCAAGATTGTATGCTTCACTGTTTTCAATTCTTTTAAGAGGCGTAGCACAGTATTCCCAGTTGACAAGGTCTTTTGATTTCATTATGGTAGCGCCGGGAAATACGAACATAGTTGTCGATACCATATAATATCAATGTCACTAAATTAAGACCAATTTACGGCGTCAAGCAATGTAGTTAG
>CAMWLX010000349.1 GCA_947175225.1 uncultured Porphyromonadaceae bacterium | reverse complement strand
GGCATACGAGATTCCTCTACGTCTCGTGGGCTCGGAGATGTCCATAAGAGACAGGCTATGGCAACCGTAAAGAGCCTTCCAAGCCGAGAAAGCGAAGGAAATCAGATTCTTTATAATGGAATCACCCTTAATCGATCTTCTCTCGAAAAGGGTCTTAACATCTACACCCTTGGCATATATGAGTATCTGCATCTCCGCCTTGGCGACAATATGGATGCGGCAAAATTGAATGATTCGGGAGTAGCTGACCAATGGTATAACATAGGAGGACAGGTAGTGGCCTATACTACTCTTCAGTCAGCAATGGAAGCTAAAAGCATAAATGAAATCGAAGAAATATTCGACAAAGCCCATACAAACTACCGGCAAGATGAACTATCCTGGATAGCATCAAATTTTAAAGAATGGACAAACAAAGACAATATATATCTTAAAAAATCATCCGAGTTTGATTCATTAGTCGAAGCAGACCGTCTCAAGAGCCTCAGCGACATATCGCTTGAACATGATATGCTTTCAATTTAAGCAGCAAATAATATACGGCATAAAGCTATCTTGCATACATCAATACCATAAAAATATGGCAACCATCAGCTGATGGCTGCCATATTTCTATATAAAAAACTTATTATTTCTTATAAGCGTGGCGGTAGCCTTGGGTTTTATTCCAGCCGCCACGAGTGAAGTCGGGAAATGCTACGGGAGCAGAGCCATTTTCAATGGATATGGCACTCAGAGGAGCCATTGCACTCCATTCGGCAAGGTCGTAGACATCCATATCAAGAGGCAGGCCATTGCGGAGGCAATACACAAGGCGATAGTCCATAATAAAATCCATACCACCGTGACCTCCTACTTCCTTAGCAAGGTTGCCAACTTCGGTAATAATAGGATGTGTGTACTTTTCTGTCAAGGCTGCCTGCTGATCATCGGAAATCCATGAATGAGCTGAGAGATTTTCATGATCCGGAACAATGGTTGAATCCATCTGTTCCGGCTCAAAAGCATACCCGGATCGAGGATATTTATTGGCAAAACCTTTAGTTCCGGTGAGCTGATACATTCTTGAATACGGACGAGGATTCATTACGTCGTGCTGGATATGAATGGTCTTGCCGTTTTCAGTACGCATCATAGTCATTGTGTGGTCGCCGTTGGCAAAGGATTCCGGTTCTTTACCGGTCTTTTCCTTTATGTAAGCAGGACCATTGACAGCCTTTGTGTCCATAGCTACAAGAGTATTGATTTTGTCGCCACGATGTATGTCGAGAAGCTGGCAGGCCGGACCGAAACCATGAGTCGGGTAGACATCACCTCGATGCTCTTGGTTGAAATCCATACGCCAGTTGTTCCAGTATTCAGGCCAGAACTCTTTCAGATTGTGGATATAGCTGCCCTCAGTATGAAGGATTTCGCCAAACAGTCCTTGTTGAGCCATATTTAGAGTGTTGAGTTCGAAGAAATCGTAGACGCAATTTTCCAGCATCATGCAATGCTTGCGAGTGCGTTCGGATGTATTGACGAGATCCCATATCTCTTCAAGGGATGTAGCGGCAGGGACTTCTATTGCTACATGTTTGCCATTTTCCATTGCATAAAGACCCATTGGAGCATGATGTTTCCAGTCAGTTGCAATATAGACAAGGTCGATGTCGTCGCGTTCGGCAAGTTGCTTCCACGCATCTTCAGAGCCATAATATGCTGCAGCTCTTGGAAGCCCAGCCTTATCAAGGTATTGTTGAGCTGACTCCACACGGGCAGAATCGATGTCGCAAAGTGCCACTACCTTGGTGCCGGGTATATATGTGAAACGCTCCACTGCATCCGGACCACGCATTCCGAGCCCTATAAAACCGACACGCACTGTGTCGAGAGGTTCGGCGGCGAAGCCGATCATGTCGTCCTGCCCGGCAGGACGCTCGGGAATGTCTGTTTCTATAAAGAGTGAATCACTCTTCTTCGATCCGCAGGAGGCAAGCATGCCTGCAACTGCGATAGAGATAAGAATCTTGCTGAGTTTCATGGTGCATTATTTTTTACACCACAAAAATACACATATTCCACGGATTACACAAATTACTTTCCTTATATTTTTGTCGTTTGAAGGATTATCGCTAATTTTGCGGGCATGAAAGACCTGAAAGACATTACTAAACGATTTTCAATCCTTGGGGAAGTAGACTCCATATCCCCTCTTGGCGATGGACTCATCAACGACACATACCTTGTCAGAACCGCCGGAGCAACGCCCGACTACGTGCTTCAGCGCATCAACCACAACGTATTCAAAGATGTGGAAGGCATGCAGCGAAACATTGAGGCCGTGACCGCTCATATTCGCAAGAAACTCGCTGTCTCAGGAGAGGCCGACATCGACAGGAAAGTTTTACAGTTCATACCTCTGAAGGATTCAGAGTCGACCTTATACTTCGACGGAGACAGATATTGGAGAGTCAGCCTGTTTATTCCGAACTCAAGGACTCTTCAGGAAGTGACTAAGGCTACTGCATTACAGGCAGGGAAAGCTTTCGGACACTTCCAGCAAATGCTCGCCGACATCAAAACCGAACTTACCGAAAGTATTCCGGATTTCCACAACATGGAATTTCGCCTCCGCCAACTCGTCGAATCCATTGCGGCTGATCCGGCAGGACGCTTATCGGAAGTCAGGGATCTACTTCAGGTCATTGATACGCGCCGCCACCTCATGTGCACTCCTGAACGTATGCACCGCGAGGGACGGCTTCCCAAACGCATATGCCACTGCGATACGAAAGTCAACAATATACTGTTTGACAAAAATGGAGATATACTTTGCGTTATCGATCTCGACACAGTGATGCCTTCGTTCATATTCAGCGACTTTGGTGATTTCCTTCGCTCAGGAGCATGCACCGCACCGGAAGATGAACAAGACTTATCGAAAATTAATTTCGATATGGACATATTCAGAGCATTCGCCGAAGGTTATATATCGGAAGCGGGAATTTTTCTTACCCCCGAAGAGCTGGAGTGGCTACCTGATTCAGTCATGCTATTTCCTTATATGCAGGCAGTGCGATTTCTGACCGATTACATCAACGGCGATATCTACTACAAAATCTCTTATCCCGGACACAACCTCGTAAGGACAAAAGCACAGCTTCAGCTCCTCAGAAAGATAGAAGAAAAAATGCCGGAAATAAGAACCTTCATTTCAACGTTAAGACCCCATTTTTTATGAGACAGGGCCTAAATTTATGGCTTTCTTGCAAGTTGCAGGTCAATGGTGTCAAAGTATCCAATGGAACGCTGAGGCAGAATAAACCGGATACCCGTGACGAAGCTTCTCATAAGTAGAAGCCACTGTATCAAATATCCATTCTAAACCTTTATCTTTCATAGAAATTTTCTAATTTCTTGTAATTACAATGCTAAGTCACCTCACCACTCATCGTTCGACAGGTATGGATCCAGGAGTTCTGTCATGCGTTGAAGAGGGATTAGCGGCTGACCGAATCCCCATACAGCCTTGGCTCCTTCGATAAACGAGGGAATATCCAATTTAAAGGGAATACTCTCAATCATGCGTGCATCTCCAATCATCTTTCCGAGATCATAAGCATTTTCAGGCATTCGCGCCCTGGAAGACTCTTCAAAATAGTCGACCATCCCCATAGCATATGCCTTGCGATCGGCAATTAGCCCCTTTTCCAGTGCCATTTCTTGAATGAACTCCTGAATATCTGGCGCCATAGCCTTCATTATGCCATATGCCCTGAAAAACTCACACATACTTTCTCCTTCAAGTGTCATGGGATCCAAGTCTTTGCCATAGGAATTTATGATTTCAGAAGCCTTGATCGTATCTGCAGGCAACTCTATCATTCCTTCTGCCACTTCACGTAGCCCTGCGACAATGCAATCAATAGATGGCATCCGCGACGCGTCGCGACCCTCCAGTCCGTCTAATAGAAATACAGCTTGCATTCCTCCAAGCGAATAAGACATCCTGAAAGATGGATCATCACTGTTCAGACCAGGAAACTGCTCCTTTGCGTCCTCCTTCGGGTCTTTATTGATATTTTCCTCAATTCCAGCAATATATCTCGAAAACTCCTCCTCGTTGGAGACAAGAGGATTTTCTCCCGCGAAAAGAGAAATTGTCACTGTGTATCCAAACGAATAAGAGAGCGTATCAATTGGCTCTACGGCAGCGCCTCTAATGCAAGATATCAATAACGCTATTATTAAAACTACATTTCTCATACATCAATTCTTTATAATGAAGTTGTTTCGACTTATTTACGAATATAAAAAATATCAAAATAATATGAA
>CAMWLX010000348.1 GCA_947175225.1 uncultured Porphyromonadaceae bacterium | reverse complement strand
GTGTTAGAGTTGTTGGCAAAGCCTCATGAAGGGGTTAGCGGGCGGGTCTGACAGACAGATTATTTTGATAAAGCGTATATCAGACGCTTATTCTTGGCATCTTGAAATCTGGCAGTTTCAATCACAGTCAAGAGTGAGTCAACGATAGATGCTCATGGGTATGTTATATCCTTTTCTTCGGATTGTGCTTATGCATAGTTCGGAATTGATGTTTCATACATGCGTGAGGCTTCTGCCGTTGCTCGTTCTACTGTGATGGGCAAGCCAGAGCCTCAAGATGCGGGACGAGCAACCGATACAGACTCTTCACGCTTTTTTGTTTTATTAAGCATGTCCTTTCGTAGGGTCTAAGGACTACTATTACTCATTATGAAACGACTGTCTGTTTCAATCACGTTACTTATCTGCTTTGTGGCTGCAGCTATGGCAGCCAACGGTAAAGCCGGAAAAGATGTTAAGTGGGATTTCACAAATGGAGTGCTCACAATTTCAGGAACCGGTCCAATGAAGGATTTCAGTAAGGATCGTCCATGGTATCATCCCAATGTTGAGAAGTTGGTAGTGGAAGAAGGAGTGACGAGCATTGGCGATAATCTTTGTAATGGATGCAAGAATCTTATAGAGATATCATTTCCCTCCACATTAAAAAGCATCGGTAATTCAGCTTTTCAATCTTGCAATAAACTTACTTATGTTTCGTTGCCGTCATCTTTGGTATCGATAGGCAACAGTGCATTTCAATCATGCAAAAATCTTTCTGATGTTCATATTCCTTATGGAGTAGAGGAGATAGGAAATAAAGCCTTTAATAATTGTACAGGTCTTATAGAGGTTGACCTTCCGATAAGCATGAAGCGTATTGGGAATGAAGCTTTCGCAAAATGCAGTAACATCACTACAGCCCGACTTGCACAAGGTTTGGAGTCTGTCGGTGACAAAGCATTTGATGAATGCCGGATTCTTGCTAATTTGTCGGGTCTGCCTGACTTCATCAACACAGAAACATATTTGATATATGGCTTAAACAGAGCTGCAGTCAAAAACTTCTGGGATAAAAAGGAGGAAATGGCAGCAAAATTCGGAAACGCTTCAGGAACACAGGTAAGCAATAAAAGTGAGTATGCAAAAGTCGAACCATCAGATGTAGACAAGGATATACCATTTACAGGAAAGGACAATAACAAAACATTCGCTCTTATAATAGCAAATGAGAACTATGGAAAATTTGCAAATGTGCCATATGCAATCAACGACGGCGATGCTTTTGCGCGATATTGCCATAGGACATTGGGAATTCCGGAGAAGAATATCCTAATGTATAAGGATGCTTCATATGGGTCGATGAGAGAGGCGTTCGGTGACTTGCGTCTTATCAATGAATTTGCGGGTGAGGAAATGAAGGTCATCGTATATTATGCGGGTCATGGGGCGCCCGACGATGCAACCCTCGATCCATATCTCATCCCGGTGGATGCAGGAAGAATCAGCAGCTCCGTATGCATTCCTCTCGCTTCGATATATCAGGAACTTGGATCTATGAATCTTACGTCGGCCGTAGTCTTTCTTGATGCTTGTTTCAGTGGTGGAACTCGAGAAGACAAGATGGTGTTGGCAGATGCACGCGCAATTGCTCGAGTTCCAAAGAAGCAAGGACTTAGCGGGAAAGTAGCAGTATTATCAGCCACAAGTGATGAGCAGACTGCACTTCCATATTATGAGAAAGGACATGGGATGTTCACATATTATTTGCTCAAGCGATTGCAGGAGACGAAAGGAGACGTATCTCTTGCCGATCTGAAGGAGTACATTACAAAAGAAGTGTCCCTTAACTCTTCAATAGTGAATCATAAGAAGCAGACTCCAACATTTACAGTGTCTAATGGGGCTTCGTCTGTTTGGGACTCATGGAAATTGGCTGAATAATCAATCTTAAAATTATATAGATGAAGAAGATATTTTTGTTTTTAGTTATGGCAATCCTCTCATCGGGGATTGCCATGGCTCAGAATGCAAACCGGCATGGTTTCTTCTTGGAGTTAGGAATAGGAGGATTAGTAGGAGATACTCCTCGGTCAAGTATTTTTACAACTGACAATGTATTGAAATACAAATATCTGTCTGGTGGATCAGCTGATTTTGGACTTGGCGGTCGCGTCCGCTTTGGAAATCATTGGGCATATGAGATAAAGGCAGAAGCTCAATTCCCGTTTGCCAATCCTATTCACTCTTTGGTAGGAAGGGCTTTGCCAATTGGTTTCAGATATACATCAGTTGAAATTTATAGAAACTATAGTCTCTATACTCACTTCAATCTTGGAGGAGCTGTTACAATGAACAGAGGTCTTTGTAATTCTGATCAGTTGTTGCTTCCGAATATGAATGAAGTTTCATTGGATTATGTTGGGTTTGGAGCAGCTTATTCTTTAGGTGTAGGTGTAAATATAACCACTCATTTATATATTGAGGCTGTTTTTAACGGCCAGGTTATATTGGAAAGCTATGGCAAGAATGGGAAAGGAACAAATAACTATGGAATGGTCGGTTGTGTTGCCGGCTACCGATTCTAATCAATTAAAAAAGTATGACAAATGAATGTTTATAAGAATACTCAAAATATTATTCTCGCAGTAATTATTAGCCTATTGACGGCTTGTGCTAAGGAAGGACCATATGTCGCAGGAAAACTTGAATGTGAGTTCTCTCCTTCATATATAACGCCTACTTCAGCAATAGTAAGTGTGTCGATTCCTCAAAATAGTGAAAACGTTCTGACAGAATTCATTGATAATTATTATTCAATATGTCTCTCTGATAAGAAATTTGATGGCGCAAATCCTATTGATTGGTATAGTCTTGAGAATTCTTATATATGTTATGGTCACCGGTTCCTTTTTAGGAATTTAAAGCCCAATACTACATATTATCCCTTGGTACGGTCAAAATCTTCATTAAACGATGGTAGTACAGAAGTTTATTACAACTCAGGATTTTCTTTCACGACAGCTCCGACTTCCTATTATACCGACAAACTCAATGAGATTTCATGTGAAGTTGTATTTTCTGCGTTGGATCGCGCCCGAATAAAAATCAAACTCCCCTCTGACCTCTATATGTATAGTTATGGGATGTCTGATCCAAGAATAAAAGTATATGGATCTCCAGATATGAAAGATGGCCAATCTTATGATATCGTTGGATACTCCGATCCGGATAAATGTTATGCAGACATTAAAATTCCTGAAAATGGTATATGTTATTTTAAAATTATCAGTGGCTTTAGGTTATATAATCTATATGATGGTAATTTAGAATATGAATGGGATAACAAAGAGGTAAATGTGAAAATAAAGGATCCAATTGATCTTTCAGGTCAAAATTCAAATGATATATCATGTGAAGCTTTAAGTTCTGTACTCGGTTATGCCCGAATAAAAATCAATCTTCCATCTGATCTCAGTATGTATGCGTATGGTTATTATTATGAACCAAGAATAATAGTATCAGGATCTCCGGATATGAAAGATGGACAATCTTATAATATCGTAGGCTATGCCGATCCGGATCAATGTTATGCAGACATTAAAATTCCTGAAAATGGTAAGTGTTATGTTGAAGTTATTAGTTATTTTCGGTTTAAAAACACTATTGTTAATTGGGATCTCGGAGAGTTAAGTGTAAAAATAAAGGATCCAATAGTAATACCTGAAGAATCACAATTTACTTGCAGTCTGTTGGATTACAAGGCGAAAATTGGCGATAAATATTTCACTGTAGTAAAAGTAAAAACACCATCAAATGTCAAAATCCGTGATTATGCATATGGAGACAGCCATGATGGACATTATACCAACATGACTGCTTTTTCAATCACTAATAGTGAAACTGAACAGAAAGCTTATACCAATAATCGCTATCAATATCCATATAATGATTTATCAATTTACGATCTTGAGGCAGATGAGTATGTGTTTATTTTTCCTGTTCTCAAAAAAGAAAAGTATAGACTTCGACTTAATTGCTGCGTAGAAGCCTTCTTAGGTAATAGTCCCATGGTTTTTGACGATATTACAATCAATATTGATAATATATTGGATTTGACAAATGTTTCTGATAATTGATAATGTTACTAAGCAGTCTACAACGACTGCTTAGTAACATTATTAGAGTGTTCTGTTCTATGTACCAAATTTTGACTATATCATAAAGCGCCTCTCCGAGGCTACTGAGCTTTTGTCGGGGACGCCCCGGACTGAAGTCCGGGGTTTTGGCATAAAGGCAGCTCTCCGAGCTGCTAAGTCAAATTCTTAAATCGGAATTCTAAA
>CAMWLX010000347.1 GCA_947175225.1 uncultured Porphyromonadaceae bacterium | reverse complement strand
GCCTCTTTAAGAAATTTACTCTTAAGTTTATTGACGAAATCAAAAGAGCTTTGAGTACCCAATGTCACATGGCTGGTCGCATCGTTACGGTCACAATAGTCTTTCGGAAAGAATTCCTTAATAGCTACAAAGCGATCAAGACTCAGATCCATGGCAAGATATGTGATGCCGAATCCTCCCTGCCCCAATACTTTTTCTATTCGGTAGGTATCATGTCTCAGAAAGGCTCCTTGTTTCAATCCTTGGTTTACATCTACGTTCATATTGCCGATTTTAAATAAATATGATTAAAGCGAGTATGACTGCCATCAGCAATGCAACAATCATAAGTATACGGATCACAATGGACTTTCCGGATGCAGATTCATTCCGTGTCTTTGAGGTCTTGAGTGAATCAACGGATTCTTCTTCATGGTCATCCTTTTTTTCATCAAGTACATCTGTGATATGTATAATTATTGCAGAATGATTGTCTTGATTATTCTCTGTTACCTTTCGTAGTATCTTGATTTTATCTTCGTCGGAGCCTCCGGCTTTCGAGAAGATGTTTCTGATAGAGGTCCCATCCTCCATATCTGCTTGCTCAAGCATTCCGTCCGAACACATATAAATATAGTCACCGGGCCTTATGTCTGAAGTCTTGTGAATTTCTGATTTGGGCCTGTTGTCAAGATTTGGTTGCATTGCACGGGTGATGACGTTTTTCTGCCTCGAATTCCGCGCTTCTTGTCGAGTCAGTTCTCCAACTTTTATCAGATCATTGACTAATGAATGGTCAGAAGATTCATACATGATTTTGGTATTCACTCCTTTTGCACCAGGTCTGATATGATATATTCTACTGTCACCCATGTGGGCCATAAATGCACCGCCATCATGGAGCTTGACAAGAGTCATTGTTGTGCCCATTTTTTTTTCTGCACCGTTATCCTTAGAATCAAGGGCTTTGAAGGCTGAGTCTACCGCTTTGTCGAAGAGTTCAGATGAAAACCTTTCATCACTCCCGTTGCCATCCTCAAGGATTGCTTGGCTCATGGCATCACATACAGTCGCACTTGCCACCTCACCGGCATCATGACCACCCATGCCGTCGCAGAGGATAAAGAGTCGGTCGGTATCTGACTCTTTTCCATATTCGGGATATATACAGTCTTCCTGATGAGGCATGCCGGAGGAATCTTTCCTCTGGCCATACTCCATTATGCTATAGACTTTCAGTTTATATTTCATAATCAGTTTAGTTCGGTCGCTTCCTCATCAGGAATCTCAAATCTCAATTCCGCGTCTGGAAGCTTGATGATGGCTCCATTGTTAAGTATCACTTTGTCTACCCCATAGCACATGGGATTTCCATTCACAGTGGTTGGGTTGACATTCTCCTTGCTTAGCGAGACATAATGTACATATTCCTTGTAGTTTTCCTTCACAACATCAATCACAAGGTGGTTTCTGCTCATCCTGCGTGATTCTCCTGTCTCTATCTGGAAATCTACAGTGCTGTTCTTACTTTTCCTCCCTACTTCATTTTTCCCCGGTTTCAGCTGGTAGCTTAAGTCACTGCCAAGCAGGTGGAGCTTCCCTATTGTGAAGTTCATCGGACCATATTGAGTGGCTTCGTTCGAAACGTTGTCATACCCCCTTGGGGAAGGATGCACTTTATTTGACGATGATTTTTTCGTGCCATCTGTATCCGGAGTGATATGTTTATAATTGACGAACCTGTTGGTTTGCTTACAGATCGGACAGGTTACGTTTTTCTTATCGATCTCAGGGATGTTCTTTACCGAAAGAACTGCTCCGCAGAAAGGACATTTGATCTGTATTATCTCATTCATGATTGTACTTACCATTTCATTACCGGCATGTTGTCGTCAAAGTTTCCCCACATCACCGGATGTTGTTTACCGTATGATATCTCAGCAACTCCCTTGCTTACGAAGTCAAAGAGTTCCTTAGCTGTAATCATCCTGTCGCGGTTTACATCCGCGTTTCCACCAAGACCTTTTTTAAGATATTCTGTGAAAAAACCATTTTTCATATCAGTCCTTTCTGCAGAGTTTTCATTTGTACGCGATGAGAGTAGAAGCATGACATTCGCTTTTTTCCCCGTACTGTCATTAGACAGGCTTGAGGTATATCGTTCCCCTCTCAGCCCACCGGAACGGCAGGCATCAGCAAAAATCATCTTATTTTTGCTTTTGCTTTTTGACATTGCTTTTCGGATATCGGAATACTCCACGTCTCCGTCATATACACAAAAGCCTCCATTATAACCATGTCCACTGAAAAAGAACACAACTATATCATCTTCTTGCGCCTGCCGATAAACTTTATTCATAGCCCTGATGATTCGGTCTTTAGTGGCAAGAGAATCAAGAAGCAACACGTAGTCGATGCTGCCGTTGTCCCTTTTCTTTGTCCTGTTGATTGTGTATATGTCAGCCACTGTCTTCGCATCGCGGATTGGTAGACGGAGACTCATTACCCTGTAGGGATAATGCGAATAGTCAGATACTCCTATGCTCACAAGAAATGTCTTCCCCTCCACGAAAAAGGAAAAAGCAAAAAGCATCAATGAAAAAAGAAGAATCCTGTTTGTTCTCATCTTGTCACGGTTTTATTCACCTAATTCGGATAAATAATCGGGAGTCTCTCCGGAGGATGTCAACGGATTGAATATATCTGAGTGTCCCCGGAAGTCATCCAACGACAAAGAATTTTGACTTATGTCGATGATTTCGTCGGGTGTGATATCCCCGTCGTGGTTCAGGTCTGCAACCATGGAGTCAAATATCATATCACCATCCACATCAATTACGACAACTTCTTCCCCATCTACACTGAGGTGTCCTACATTGTAGCCTGTGGAAATGTCCTGGGAAACTCCAAGAATCTGTATGTCGTTTTCATTGTCAGATATATTGCCGACGCTGACTATTGGAATATCTTCATCGTTTGTATTTTCTTCCGGTCGAACTGCGTTCTGTGCAATAATGGCCTCTTCCGGTTTTTGTCCCGAAGACGCATGAATAGAAGCTCCCTCCTCCGTGAGAACGTCTGCTTGGACTATTTCGATTTCATCAGAAGAAGAGAAAGGGTTTGCTATATGAAGCGTAGCGTAGAAATCGGATTTCTGATCATCTGACATCTCTGTCCATTCTTCCCAAGTATAAGTGGCATATATATTGCCGCGCCACTCAAAAGCTGATCCCGGCCCCATAGCCTCTCGTGCTGCGGAAAAAGCTTCCTCGAATGTCATGCCGTCATCTACAGCACTTTTTTGCACCCAACCAACTGCTTCCACGGTGATTTCTGGAAGTATAACTCCTTCGTTGGATATATCGTTTGTCTCAGAATCTTCTATTGTTTCTGGAAGCCTTGCAGTCGGAGACCCTTTCAAGTCCATGAAGAGAGAGGCTGCACTTCCAAGAAGGATTCCTCCCGCAGCTATCCCTCCCACCGTCTTGGCTCTATTAAGGCGGTTTACACTGTCTTTAGGTGCTTTGGTAATACTTTCATCTTCTGTTTCTACATTTTCCTTTGACGATGAGCTATGATCTACTATATGAGTTGCGTCATCAAAATCGAAGCTGAGAGTTGTATTTTCATTATCTTTTATTACCATGATGCAGAGGTTTTTTCTAAGCTTGGAAGATTAGACATTATCGGTAAAAGAATCAATATTGGCGTCGTTCACGTAGTCTGGCATATCCGTAGTTGACATCATCGAACTGCCGACGCTCAAATCATTGTCTTTCATATCGGCGTAATCAGGTACTTGTGAGAGGTCTTCCGATATTACGTTTTCAAATGAGCCGTCAGATATAGCATCATAAACATCTGCTGACACTTCATCGGACTCATTGGGAGATACACTTACTACCATGATGTCTTCATCATCGATAGACTCTTCCTCTACAATCGCTTCTGGTTCAGCCTCGACTTCAACCATGGTCTCTTCCTCTACAATAGCTACAATATCTTCTTCATGATCGGTATTAATGATGGAGTCCCCGGCATAATTAGGATGAGTTGTTTTCCTTTCAGGATTATAGATGATTGGTGACGGAGCCTCTTCTTTGTCATTTGATGAAACGGATTCGACTTCCGTTGTGGGTTGGTCAGACTCCGGAGCCTGATCCACATTTTCTAAATCTTCATTTGCCACTTCTCCATCCTCAATTTCCTTGACCTTAACGTCTGCGGCTCTTATAGTGTCTTCAACCACAACCCCCATAACTGCGCCGGCGATTGTGCCTGCTCCGGTTAAGATTCCTTTTTTTATCTCATTTTTGTTTTCTTCTTTCATTTTTTTGTTGTTTTAATG
>CAMWLX010000346.1 GCA_947175225.1 uncultured Porphyromonadaceae bacterium | reverse complement strand
GTATGAGCCTAAATTAAAAAATTACGCAACCAATGTTTTACCGATTATTCTCAAAAATATCATCAGTCTTTCTGTTAGTGGTTCATGCTGAATTGACCTTGGCTCAGTCGATTACGGTTGAGGAGGGAAAATGGCTGATTAAAGCCGACAATATAACAGGGGGAGTAGAGTTGGATTATGATGGGAAATGTATCTTAGGCAATAATGTGCCAAAATGGGGATTAGATTCGTGTTTCAGATCTATGGCAGACTGTCATGATATAAAAGTCGGACAACAGAGATTAAATGATATTTTCGGAAATGGAGTAATGGTGACTGTTTCCGGTATTAATGGAGAAGAGAAGATAGAACAGAATTATTATCTTTACGGAGATAGAAATTATGTGATGACAGACTTAACAGTGTCTTCAGCTTCTGATTTAGAGTTGAATTATATGGCACCCGTTGAAAGCACGAAGTCGGTTAAAATATTTGAAGAGCCGGATAATAATATCTTGTTTGTCCCTTACGACAATGATGCGTGGGTACGTTATAAAGTTACATCATTTGGAGAGAAAGCTCCTGTGAGCCATGAGGTATCTTCCGTATGGAATAGACTGACAAGAGAAAGCATCGTAGTAGGTTCAGTGGAGCATGATGTATGGAAAACAGGTATAGAAATTCTGTCTAAAAGGGAAGGAGAGATTGATACTCTGTGTGTACATAGTGGATATACAGATGAGCTTTCACGTGATGTAATGAGTCATGGTGTAGTAAAAGGGAAGAGGGTGAAATCTCCTAAAATCATGATAGGGAAATTTGACGACTGGCGGGATGGCTTGGAGACATTTGCTGATGTATGTAGATGGGTAAGTCCTCGTCTCTCTTCACTGGGAGAAAAACCGTTTGGTTGGAATAGTTGGGGAAAAATTCAGACCGATATCAATTTAAGAAACGCATTGGAAGTTTCAGAATATTTTAAAGACGAACTTCAGCCACAATCTTTTGCTGACTCGGATGGAGTGGTATGTATAGGTCTGGATTCATTTTGGAATGTTAGAATGAACGAACCTCAACTTATAAAATTTGCAGACACATGTCATTCCCAACATCAGAAAGCCGGAATTTACTATTGTCCTTTTACTGATTGGATAAAAGATAAGGAAGCAGTGGTAGAAGAGATGCCGGAATATAAATATAAAGATATTTATTTATATCATAATGGGAAGATTTTGGAGTTTGATGGTGCTTATGCTCTTGATCCAACCCATCCTGCCACTATGAAAAGAATAGAGAAAAGGATGCGTCAATTCATTGACTGGGGATATGATTTTGTGAAGCTTGATTTTATGGGGCATGGCGCTTATGAGGCTGATAGTCATTTTGATTCTGAGGTAACAACCGGAATACAGGCTTATAATAAAGGCATGGCGTATATAGATTCTCTGGCAGCGGACAAGCTATGGCTGAATTTATCTATTGCACCTCTTTTCCCTGCCAATTATGCTCATAGCCGTAGAATTGGGTGTGATGCATGGGCAAGCATGGAGAATACGGAATACACTCTTAATGCCCTCAGTTATGGTTGGTGGCTCGATAGGATTTATCACTATAATGATGCCGACCATATTGTGATGGAAGGTGTAAGTGAGGGAGAGAATCGTGCCCGGTTGACATCATCGGCAATAACGGGATTATATTTTTTAGGCGATGATTTGAGTGAGTCGGGATCGGAGGCTGTAAAAGCACGTGTAAAAAAGTATGCCACGAATCCTGATATAAATGAAATGGCTCGTCGTTGTAAATCTTTCCGTCCGGTTGAAAATGGTTTGGGAGAGGCTTCTGCAGATATGTTCTATTATATTATTGATGATGATATGTATGTTGCGTTATTTAATTTCACTCCTCAGCTTATCAATAAGAAAATAGATATGGGACGGCTTGGCTTAAATGAAAATAATGAATATCCGGCAGATGAATTATGGCAACATCTTGCTTTTGTTCTAAGTAGGGATTGTCAGATAGAACTTCCACCAAAGGATGCCAGAATCTTGCGTATAAAGCTAAAATGATTTGCTTATCCGAGAGAAGGCTTTTGGGTTTATAAAAAAACAATTATCTTTGTATTCCACGACCTAATATAAACACAAATGACGAATTTGTCTTGTCGCCCACATAAACTTGGCTTAATTATCATATTAGTTTGGTTTATTATGCCTTTCTCATTCCAGGGAATAAATGCCCGGGAGTGCAGTCAGATTTTTTCTCATCTGAGTATAGATGAAGGGCTGTCGGCTAATCATGTGAAGGCTATTCTCAGAGATAGAAACGGCTTTTTATGGATTGGCACTACTAATGGGCTCAACCGATACGACGGGATGTATATAAAAAAGTATGTCTGCCAGGATGTGGAGAAAAATAGGGGAAATAACAATATAGGTAAGCTCTATGAAGATGGAGCAGGAAATGTATGGATAGGCACAGACCGTGGAGTCTATATTTATTCTCCTAAGACCGATAAGATTTCATACGTAGATATATGGGATAATCTCGGAGATGGATTTATGAATTGGGTGCAGGACATAGAAGGGGACGACAAAGGAAATATCTGGGTGCTGATTCCTGATATGGGCATATTCCGGAGCTCTACCGGAGGAGTCAATAAATATGAGATGCCGGTTGGCAGCCAATATAAGGAGGATTATTTTAATGATCTTTGTGTGGCAGATGATGGCTCGTTGTGGGCATGTAGCTCAAATGGAAAATTATTTCGTTATGACGAAGGTTATGATGCTATGGTGGAGGTGAATTTTAGCTTACCGGGGGTTAATAATAAATTGGCACGTATTATTCCTTGGGAGAAGTCTTCCATGATACTGGCAACTGAAAATGTAGAGTTGTTTAAACTGAATCTTGATAGAGAGTATTCAGTTGAACGGTTGCCCGGCGTGCAAGCTGATAATTTATACTTGCGGAGTCTTGAACTTATAGACGACGAACTCTGGATAGGGACTCAGACAGGACTATATTCATTGAATTGCCGTAATGGAGAACAGAAAAAGTTTGTTAATAATCCGCTGAATCCTCATTCATTGTCAGATAATACCGTCTATACGCTTTATTCCGATAAGGAAAAAAATTTATGGGCAGGGACAATGTTTGGCGGTGTCAACTATATTGTTAATGATGGTTTTGACTTTTGCTCAATAGAGCCTTACGATATTAATTCAAGAAGGGTAAGAGGATTGACTTTTGCGCAGGGCGATTCTCAGCTTGTCATTGGGAGTGAGGCAAACGGTGTGAGTATTCTGGACATAGCAACTAACAACTTTATTGCGCCCCCTTCAATACTAACGTCGAAATGCGCCACAATGTGTGTAACACGCAGTGGAGAAAAAGTATTGATAGGATTGGAGAGGGAGGGTTTATTTGTGTATGAACCCGGAAAGACTCCTTATCAATATCTTCCTTATCAACTTCTGCATGAAAACACGGTCTATGCCTATCTGAGAGACAGACATAATACGGAATGGGTAGGAATGGGTTATGCCCTTTATCGTAAAGCAGAGGGAGAATCAGACTTTATTCGTGTAGGCGCCACTGATTATAACTGGATTTTTACTCTTTATGAAGCTTCGGATGGAAAGATATGGATTGGGACAATGGGAAGTGGGCTCTATAGATATGATCCAGCTGAAAAGCAATATAAAAAATATATTTATGATGAAAATTCTCCTTCACCCAATTCTTTGAAATCTAATTCAATCAACTCTATAATGGAGGATAGCAAGGGGATAATATGGATCTCGCCTGATAGGGGAGGACTAAGTCGTTATAATAGCCAGACGGATGATTTCACGACTTACGGTCAGCATCAAGGCTTGCCGGATGAAATAGTCTATAAGGTGCTTGAAGATGGTAAAGGCAACCTATGGTTTGGCACAAACAAGGGATTGGCTCGTTTTAATCCGGAAACTGAACTTGTAACGGTTTTTACAAAAGCGGATGGGTTGCCTGCTAATGAGTTTACTTATAATTCAGCGGTCAGAGGTAATGATTCTATTTTTTATTTTGGCACTATAAATGGCGTGGTGAGATTTAATCCTGAGAAAAAGATTCTGCTGAAAGACAAGTATCCTGTTTTATTTACTTCTCTTTCCATTCTTAATCCTGAAGAGCTTGAAGGAAATATTGTCTATGCGGATGAGATAAAACTGGAATACGATCAAAATACGTTTTCACTGACTATCGGAGTGCCGACTGCCATCGGTCTAAAGGGAGTAAAGCGATTTTATTATCGGCTTCTCCCGGGAGGAGAAGATTGGATTCCTATGGAGGGAAACCGCATATCGTTTACAAATCTTGCCCCTGGTTCTTATTCCC
>CAMWLX010000345.1 GCA_947175225.1 uncultured Porphyromonadaceae bacterium | reverse complement strand
AAGACTGAGTTCTTCAAACAAATCGCTATTTTTGCACTTGCCAGTTGAACCTGCCTAGTAACTTTCGGTAGTTAAATTTTGAAAATTTGTGGATCATGATTTGGTTTTTTGTAGAATAAATAAGTATCTTTGTAAATTAAAACCAACATTTAAAACCTGTGGACATAATAAATTCTAAACGGATTTTTTATATCGTTCTTTCTATTCTCTCAGTTTGTGTTACTTCTTCGTGCGCTTCTGACCAGCCTGATAACGCGGAGGGAAAGGGCGTTGAGTTGTCTTTCACAACCTGCGGTGCATCTCGTGCTTCTGTGATGAGTGATATCAACACTAAAGGAGCCCGTTTTGCGGTCTGCGGGGATATGATAGAAGCCGGACCAGGCAACTCTGACCGCAAGCGCATTGTGATATTCAGCAATACTGAAGTTGAATATGACGGCTCAAAATGGAGTTATGGCGAAACCCGGTACTGGTTTCCCGGCCATGAATATAGTTTTGTTGCGATACATCCGGCTACTCTCATCTCAGGAGATGGCGGGGATTCGCAATATTCCAATTCCACGCTTTCTTTCCGCTATAGGATTCCGACATCAGATGGAGAACTAATAAAGAGGGAGGAGCTTGCTGACATTATTGCGGCTACGCACAGGAGAAAGTATAACGACAATGGAAATCTCTCAACTACGCCCGTAAGGCTTAATTTCTTTCACACGATGTCAAGGATTAATTTCCTGCTGAATTATGAAGGACAGGCTGATAAGGTAACGATAACGAAGATTGAGCTTGAAGGTGTAGCCAAAACAGCTACATTCGCCCTCGTTCCGGCCCCGCTTTCAGCCGGCGGAATCCAGACTGACGATTACTCTCTTTCATGGAACGGTATCTCAGATAGAGGGACTCTTATAACTGACATCAATGCCGATGTCAGCAACGGCGAGACGCAGCAGCTGTGTCCGGACAACGACGCGCTCTTTATGATACCTCAGCCTGACAACAATGGCATAATAATGAGAATCTCATATATTTATGGCTGTGGTGATGACCCTGAAGAGCAGACTCTGACAGCACAAACCCCTATTGGCGGTTGGGAAGCGGGAAAGATATACTCATATTCCATAGCCCTCAATATTGTGGAGGAAGATGTAAATATGAATTTTAACGTAAATGTGACAGACTGGAAAGAGGGCGCAAGCACCGATATCTCCGTACCACGTAAATAATCTTCAAATATATATGAGCGCAATAAAATTTACATACCTGACATTTGGAGCCGCACTTTTACTCACCTCGTGTGCGAATGATGTCTTGGAGCCGGAATTCCCGAGGGATGAGAGCCGGATATATTTCCGCACATCCCTCCCGGATAACGCCACCCGGGCGCAAATCGTCAGCAACGATAACTTTACCGAATTTAACGTTACGGTCTTCAATCCGGCTGATGCCGAGGATGGTAAGCTCGAGCCCTTTATCAACAACATACCGGTGATAAAAAGCGGAGAGAGCGGTGTGTTCTCCTCCGAGGAGTGTATTTGGCCCTCAGCGGGGAAGGAGAAACCAGACCTGACATTCTTCGCATATCATCCCGCCACCGTTAGCCCCAGGAATAATACGACTATAGACGGCAATGTGCCGGCTTTTGACTTCAAACTACCTAATTTCACTGTTTCTGAAGACATTTCGCAGCAGGTGGATTTTGTTGTCGCTTATAAAAGCGTATCAATGAAGACTGAGATGTATTCCGACATCCAGCTTGATTTTGAACACGGGCTGAGCCGTATTGAAGTGCTGGCCCTTGGGGAGAACAAAAGCTGCAAAATAGAGATTGCGGGTGTGCTCATAGGAGGCACTTACTCCGAGGCGACATTTGATTTCAAACCCAAGGCGGGGGCCGGCGACTGGATTCCCGGCGATGAGAAAAAGAATGTGCATTATGTCTACAACCCCGGGGATAAGATAGTGACGATTGATAATACTACATCCGCTGTTTCAATTATGGGTGGCGCACAAGGCAACAACTACGCCATGCTGCTGCCGTATGATTATACCGCCTGGGACTATGAAAATGATAACACCAATTCCGAAAAAGGATTATACCTGGGTGTGCTTCTCAGAGTGATTGACATAAAGGGAAAACAGCAGTATCCTTATACCGATACCAATCAAGGCCCTAACGCCTTGGATATCCCTAAGGTGTATCTGGCCGTTGACGGCGGAGGCACTGTAGTGTCCGGGCAGTTATATAAGGGGGATGATGGAAGGTATTTCACCAACTCCGCGCAGACCTCCCCATACACCCTGCCTCAGGGATGCACGGTCAAGGAGTTCGGCTGGTCAGCCATTCCTGTTACGGGCGACTGGAAACCGGGATATTATTACACTTACACCCTTGACTATACCTACGGGGTTGGTCTGCACGCCCCGGACGTGAAACCCTCCGAGGGTCCCAACGCCGGAGACCCCATCATCAGCGACAAGGTTGGCCTCACGGTCACAGTGAAAGGATGGCAGAGTGGTACGTCATCCAGCATAAATGTGCCGGGTTCCTAAATAAGACAACTATGAAAAATTACAGATATTATTATACGGCACTTCTTCTGCTTCCGGCATTTATGCTCTTCTCCTGCTCGCAGGATGAGGAGCCTTTGCGCGTAGAGGCAGATGGAGATTCCAAAATTGTATTCACGGCCGTATTGCCCGGTGTCGAGACCCGTTCCGAGTCTTCCGTGACCGGCAGTCTTGATGACGGCTTTCATGTCACCGCTTTCTGCCCCGAAGACGAGTCGACTATCAACGGCTCAGGAAACATGCAGGCGTATTTTGACTATCAACTTGTGACCAAGACCCCCGGCATGGGCAATGCTTTCCGCTCTGAAATGTGCCGCTGGCCTGAAAATAAGGGCACCAAAGCGGGCACACTGAAGTTTTTTGCATTCTATCCATCCATTGAGGTATTGAGAGAACGCGCCGACGTTGGTAACAGCAACTTCACCCTGAAAAACAGCTCGACCAAGAAGGGAACTACCATCACCTACAAATATGTGATGGAAAAATTCAAGGTGAACAGGGATATATCACGTCACGTGGATTTTGTAATGGCCACTGCCCAAGAAAATAAAACGAACGGGCTATACTCCGGTGTGGCTCTCCAATTTGAGCACCAGCTGGCTCGCGTCGATTTGAAAGCATGGGGAAATCCCACCAGTTATGATGTTGAAATTGCCGGCATCAGGTTGGGGAATGTATTCACCGAAAGTGGCTTGGAATTCACTCACAAGCCCGGCATCTCGTATGCCGCAAAAGATAACACGCAAAATGGCCGTTGGGTAACTCCTCAGACAAGAGGCGTGGTGGAGTATATTTATCAGGAGGGCGAGTCCGTCGTTCAAATACAAAATGGTGGAAAATACAACACACAGGCTAAAGCGACATCGCTGATGGGGAACGCAGGAAGCGCATTTATAATCCCCGGTTCCTATTCAAAATGGGGTATGAACGCAACACACAGTGGCCTATATTTCAGTGTGCTCCTGAGGGTGAAGGACCTTGACGGCATGCAGCTGTATCCCTACATTGAAGGCGCCAGCATGAACGCTACAACTACAACGGCTAACATGAATGTCATATATTTTGCCGTCAATAAGTCTACCGGATTGATCAACAAGCGGGTCTACAAGAAGAACGGTGAATATTACACAGATGAGGCGGCCTCAATCTCGTACACCGTAAACGAAAACGAAGAGATAAGGGATTACGGTTGGGCTGCTTTCCCTCCGTCCAATTCTACTACTACGTTGAAATCGGGCTGCCAATATACATTTACCTTTAACTACACCTCAGGTGTGGGTGTGGAAGACCCCGCCGATGCCCTCCCCGGAAAGGCAATCATCACGCCTGTCACTCCGGGCGTGTCGGTGACCGGCTTTACCTCCGGAGGCACCACCGAAGTGACCGATAAGATTACGATAATTCCGTAGATTTCTATGTCATGATATATTACAATACAGATTGAAATATATGAAACACAATATACTACATATTACACTGACGATACTGATCAACCTGATGTTTCTATCCTCATGTACGTCAGACCCTGAGATCCCTGATTATACAACGGGAGAGGAGATGACGTTTGATGTCGCAACTGCCACCGTCACCCGGGCAACCATCAACACAGGAACCTCCAGCTTCAATAATAAATCCTTCAAGCTCTTCGGAGATCTAAATACGGACAAGGTTTATATCAACGGAGAATACTTCGAAGGGATAAGGAGGATTTTTGATGGTATTGAGGTGAAATATGTTAGCTCCAAGTGTACCTATGGCACCACCCAATACTGGCTTATGGGCCAAGAGTATTGGTTTGTGGCCTTATTCCC
>CAMWLX010000344.1 GCA_947175225.1 uncultured Porphyromonadaceae bacterium | reverse complement strand
GTTTCGGGGTTCTCCATGGCCTGCTGGATCAGGGAGCGGGCTTCCTCGATTTTGTCGGTCTTGCCTGAAAGCTTCTTGGCGGCTTCCACATTAGCTTTTTGTGCGCTCATCGAGCCTATGGCTGCGAAGCAAAGCGCAAATGTCATGAGCTTTTTCATCTTAGTTTATGTTAAAGATCATTGATTATTTTCTTTTTCAGTCTCGTTGTCGATCTCTGTTTACTCAATCTCGGCGAAAAGGTCGCCGGTGACAGGAACTTCAGATTTCTCCGTTTCAGTTTCCTTTTCAATCTCTTCTTCCGGGTCGGAATCTACGACGCAGACTGAAGCGATGCGGTCGCCGCGTTTGTTGAGGTCGATAAGTTTCACACCCTGTGTATTCCGTCCTTGCAGACGAAGGGTATCGACGGGAAGGCGGAGAGTAATGCCGCTCTGATTGATTATCATCAGGTCGTTGGCATCTGTCACTTTCTTGATGGCTACGAGATTGCCGGTCTTGTCGGTTATGTTAAGGGTTTTGACACCCTTGCCCCCACGGTGCATGCTGACAGGATAATCATCAAGGTCTGTGCGCTTGCCATATCCGTTTTCGGAGACTACGAGGATGCTATGTTCGTTGTCGTCTGTCTTTGCAGTCACCATCCCTACCACTTCATCTCCTTCTCCTCTGAGAGTCATGCCTCTTACTCCGGTCGATACTCTGCCCATTTCGCGGAGTTCAGATTCACTGAAGCGAGTTGCGTAGCCGGCTTTGCTTGCAAGAATCACTTGTGCGTCGCCATCAGTCAGCTCTACTTGGAGAAGAGTGTCGTCTTCGCGAATAATGATGGCATTCACTCCATTGGCACGCGGACGGCTGTAGGCCTCAAGAGGAGTCTTCTTCACTACTCCATTGCGTGTGCAGAAGAGCAGGTTGTGCTTATTGACAAACTCCTCATCATTGAGATTCTTTATACAAATGAATGCATTGACTGCGTCGTCGGCATCAATGTTGAGAAGATTCTGGATTGCGCGTCCCTTTGAATTCTTCGCAAACTCGGGGATTTCATACACCTTCAGCCAGTAGCAACGGCCCTTGTTGGTGAAGAAAAGCATATAATTATGGTTGGTTGCCGGATATATATGCTCTATGAAGTCTTGATCGCGGGTGCTGCTCCCTTTTGCGCCTACGCCACCACGGTTTTGCGCGCGGAATTCAGTGAGAGGAGTGCGTTTGATATATCCAAGGTGGGATATGGTGATGATCATGTCATCATCCGGATAGAAATCCTCAGCGTTTAGATCGCTTGAATACATGCTGATCTTAGTGCGACGCTCATCACCGTATTTGTCACGAATTTCGATAAGCTCTTCTTTCATGACATTTCTGCAAACTGCATCATCAGTAAGGATACTGTTGTAGTATTCGATTTGCTTCATAAGCTCATCGTATTCAGCATGCAGTTTGTCGAGTTCCAAGCCGGTGAGTTGGCGTAGACGCATCTCCACGATAGCACGGGTCTGGATTTCATCGAGTCCGAAATTATGGCTTAGCTTCTCGCGTGCCTCTTCAGTGGTACGCGAATTGCGGATGATCTTTATCACTTCGTCAATATGGTCGCAAGCGATCATCAATCCCTTTAGGATATGGGCGCGTTCTTCTGCCTTGCGAAGAAGGAACTTTGTTCGCCTGATGACTACCTCATGGCGGTGTTGCACAAAATACTGAAGTATCTCCTTCAAATTGAGAGTGCGTGGACGCCCGTTGACAAGAGCTACGTTGTTGACGCTGAAACTTGTCTGGAGCTGCGTGAGCTTGTAGAGCTTATTTAAAACCACACGGGCATTGGCTTCGCGCTTGATGTCGATAGCAATGTGAATCTTGCCACGTGCGGAGGTGTCGGTTATATCGGATATGCCCTCGATTTTCTTTTCTTCCACCATGTCGGCGATGCTCTTCACGAGGTCGTTTTTCAGCACGCCATATGGAATTTCGCTGACTATGATCTGGTCGTGAGTGCCGTTTGATTCGATTTCAGCCTTTGCGCGAAGCACGATGCGGCCGCGGCCGGTCTCGTATGCGTCGCGCACACCTTGAATACCGAAGATTTCTCCTCCGGTCGGGAAGTCGGGGGCAGTCACATGCTGCATCAATCCATTTATGTCGATATCGGGATTGTCAATAAGTGCGAGCGATGCGTTGAGGGCTTCTGTAAGGTTGTGGGGAGGCATATTTGTAGCCATGCCCACGGCAATGCCGGCAGCCCCATTGACGAGAAGATTTGGGATTCTCGTCGGAAGCACGGTCGGCTCCTTGGTTGTGTTGTCGAAGTTTGGAACGAAGTCAACGGTGTCGGAGTCAAGGTCGCGGAGCATTTCTTCACCCATGCGTGATAGTTTGACCTCCGTATAACGCATAGCTGCGGGGGAGTCGCCGTCGATTGAGCCGAAGTTGCCTTGCCCGAACACGAGAGGATATCTCAACGACCATTCCTGGGCAAGACGAACCATAGTCATATAAATCGACGAGTCTCCATGCGGGTGGTAGTGACCCATGACGTCGCCGACGATACGTGCAGATTTCTTTGTGTCTCCAGAGAAATAATTGCCCACTTCCCCCATGCCATAAAGCACACGCCGGTGGACAGGCTTGAACCCATCGCGGACATCAGGAAGAGCTCGCGACACAATTACCGACATCGAATAGTCGATGTAGGCGCTTTTCATTTCCGATTCTATATTGACCGGAATTATCTTATCTTCGTCAATTGTCATTTTTGCCTAATCTTTTCAACTTACAAAATTAGCTAAAAAAACTCAGATACGCAAATTTTAATTCAACTTTCGCATGCGAAAGTTGAGGGTCAAAGGAGTATGAAAAAAGCGTCGCCCGTTTTGGCGACGCTTTTATATAATAATCAGATTGAGGGAATGCTTATTTGCATGGGTCGATGTAGTTGAAATCAAGTCGTTCGGATTCAGGGTCCTTCCGGCTTACTTCAATCACTCCTCCGAGTTTGCCTTCCGCATTGAGCTTTAGCAGAAGCTCTGCCAAGTCGTCTTCAAGATATTTCTGGATGGCTCGTTTCAACGGACGCGCTCCGAAATTCTTGTCGTAGCCTTTGGTGGCAATGAAATCCTTAGCTTCTTCTGAAAGCTTGAGCTCATAGCCAAGCTTAGTCACACGACCGTAAAAATCAGCCAATTCTACATCGATGATCTTGAAGATAGCATCCTTGTCGAGCTGATCAAACATCACGATGTCGTCAATACGGTTGAGGAACTCCGGAGAGAAAGCACGGTTGAGTGCCTTGGATATAACTCCTTGTGCCTGCTTCTTGTCGTCGGCTGCCGTGTTGAAACCAACGCCTGTAGTGCCGAAATCTTTCAGCTGGCGGCTTCCGACGTTGGAGGTCATGATAATGATGGTGTTCTTGAAGTCGATTCTGCGACCGAGTGAGTCTGTGAGTCTACCTTCGTCCATCACTTGAAGCAGAAGATTGAATACGTCCGGGTGAGCCTTTTCAATCTCATCGAGAAGCACAACTGAATATGGACGGCGACGTACCTTTTCAGTTAGCTGGCCACCTTCTTCATATCCGACGTAACCCGGAGGTGCTCCGACAAGACGGCTGACGGTGAACTTCTCCATATATTCGCTCATGTCCACGCGAATGAGGGAATCTGCACTGTCAAAGAGGTATTCAGCAAGTTTCTTGGCAAGGTGAGTCTTTCCAACACCTGTAGGACCGAGGAACATGAACACTCCGATTGGTTTCTCAGGATCCTTAAGGCCTATACGGTTTCTTTGTATAGCCTTAACCACCTTCTTTATTGCTTCATCCTGACCGATGACAGAACCTTGCAGTGTATTGCCCATCTCGAGAAGGCGGTTGCCTTCTGTCTGTGCGATACGCTGTGTTGGCACGCCGGTCATCATAGCGACAACCTCAGCCACTTTCTCATCGTCGACAGTCTGACGCTCCTTGTCGAGTTTGGCTTCCCACTTGCTTTTCACTTTTTCAAGTTCAGCCTTGAGGGAGGTCTCACGGTCGCGGAGTTCCTTCGCTTTGCCGAAATCTTGCTCACTGGCAGCCTTTAGTTTAAGCTCAGTAGTGGAAGCAATTTCGTTTTCGAGATTGTCGATTTCCTCCGGCACGATAATATTGCTGATGTGTACGCGGCTTCCTGCTTCGTCGAGAGCATCAAGTGCCTTGTCGGGGAAGTTTCGGTCGCTGACATAGCGCTCAGTCAATTCCACGCAAGCTTTGAGTGCCTCGTCGGTATATCTTACGTTGTGATGGTCTTCGTATTTCGACTTAACTTGATTCAAGATCTCGAGAGTCTCTTCGGGAGAAGTAGGTTCGACCATTACCATTTGGAAGCTGCGTTCGAGAGAACCATCCTTTT
>CAMWLX010000343.1 GCA_947175225.1 uncultured Porphyromonadaceae bacterium | reverse complement strand
GCGACCCGATGGTGTGGTCTCAGACCGGCTTTACTACCTCACGCAGCATCAAGGTGGAGCTCAGCCATATAAGGAACTGCTTCGTTCTGGATCCGAAAGTGAAGTGGAGACTTGCCAACGGCGAGACCATCCACTACCGGCCGAGGAACTATGAGATTGCATTAACCTACGACTCAAATGATATAATTACCGCCACTGAGTTTACCGCAGACGACACCGGCTTTGATGACCTTTTCATCTATTTAGGCGATTATAATGACCCGACGTATCTCAAGTACTACGATGGAGTTAAGGATAAGCGTATAGATATCACCTTTCATGCTCAGGACGGAAGCTATCGGTATATCCTGGGTGATGAGGACGAGTACACGTTCAATTGGAAGTACATCTATCGCGACGGCAAGACCTACGGCGGGGTGCAGACCATACGTCCGAATGAGACGCGCAATACGCGCTTTATCCACGACGAGACCATCGACATGGGTTATCTGATGGATGATAATGTGAGGAAGGGCGATTTCTTCTGCAGCAAGAACCGGATAGGCTATCCTCTTCCATACGATGCTGTGGATATTCTTGATCCGAAGACCTGCGTGGGTGTCGTGTTTTATGTAGGTCATTATATGGGTGGTGCTGGCACAGATATAACCGATTATACTGCAATGGTAGGCTCTAAGAATTGCCATGGATATGTCATGGCTCTGACAGAGGCACGTCAGGATACTGTCCAATGGTGCAAAACTCGCAATGACAGATTCCCTTTGGTTCAAGATTTCCACATAAATGGTAATGCCGGATATAACGGATATTTGTATCGGCAATTGATTGAGAGAAAATTTCAGGAATTAAGTGAGAAGTATGACAGGACTGTTACGATTGAGGATTTTCCCGCCTTTTATGTATGTGATGTCTACGGCACAAAGGATTGGCACAAAACGTTTATGCCCCCCACAAATACTTCCGGCTGGTACCTGCCGGCATACCACCAGGTGGAGGATCTCAGAAATGAGGTCTGGAATGTGATAGCTAAAATGAAAACTTCTTTTACTTTTAAGGACAAAGAAAACCTGATGAAAACACTTGCAACCGTCAGGTACAAGTTGCCTTCGGATTGCGAATACCTGAAGTATATGCTTCCCCATAAACAACTTGATTGGTGGACATCTTCTCAGGGAAATAATTCAGGTAATGCATATTATTTCGCTTTGGCGGGAGCCACAGCTCAAAGCGCTGTTGCTATTACTCCCCTCGAATATCATAATGTGCGTGCAATACTTTCCTATTAACCATACTTTTCGACCCTACTTCTTTCACGTCTGCGGCAAAATCCCCTTTTTCGCCGCAGACGTGCCTATATTCCCTACAATAGTTCCTATTCCCGGAGACCCATCGTGAACTTCTTGCCGCCCATATCGCGGATTCTTGCAGGCGGGGGCGGGAAACTTCTATTCATCGACGGCGGACGTCCGTTCATCGTCGATGAACGGACATTCATCGACGATGAATACACTTTTCCTGCCGGGACGATGGATTAGGGGACAGGGAGGTGCATGGAAGTCGGGCGGGCGGCCGGTCATCAGAATGCGCAAATAATAACCCTTTTGTTTGTCGTGCCGGCATTTGGTCGGCTAAAAGCAGCCGGGAGTTGTTGGTCTCTTGGAAGAACGGACTAACTTTGTTCGTCTATCCATTCTTTCAGTTTGGTTTGCAATACATTTTTATCGGGAAGGTAAAGGGCGTATTGTTGCGCATAGATGTTTGAATCTTTCGGCAGAGTCAGTTCCACCAACGCGTCCTTCTTCTCTTTGCAAAGCAGAATGCCGATTGTAGGTTTCTCGAAATCCTCTTTAATATGGCGGTCGTAGTAATTGACATACATCTGCATCTGTCCCAAATCCTGATGTGTCAGTTTGCCGACTTTCAGGTCAATCAGTACAAAACATTGCAGCAGCCGGTTGTACAATACTAAATCGACATAGTAGTTGTCCTCGTCAAACGTGAAGCGTTTTTGCCTTGCCTCAAACAAGAAGCCTTTGCCGAGTTCCAACATAAACTGTTGCAGCTTGTCGATGATAGCCGTTTCTAGTTTGCTCTCCGAGTAGACAGCTTCGGGCTTCAGTCCGAGAAACTCAAGTGTCAGCGGATTCTTGAGAATGTCATCGGGCTTGCTGATGGTTTGCCCCTCTTGCGCCAGTCGCATCACGGCCTCTTTGTCGCGGCTCAATGCCAATCGCTCATACAGGCTTGAATTGTACTGCCGTTGCAGTTGTCGTACACTCCAGTTCTGTTTCTGACACTCGATTTCATAGAAACTGCGTTCGGCATCGGACTCGATGCGCATAAGTACCAAATAATGAGACCAAGACAGAGTGAAGGGGTAAGACGTGTCGGATTTCCGCAATGCTGTTGCGGATTTTTGCTATATACGGAAAATATCCAATGACCAGAGTTTGGCAGAATCCTATTGCAGGCATAGGTATTTACTATACTAAAAACTCTTTCCGAGTTGCTTGGCTAATCCTGTCAGAGATATACCCTTCTCAGACAAAACAGCCTTTTAATCCAGTTTAATTTTATGCTATTATTCGCTTGTATAGCGCAAATATAGCGAATTGTATTTGATAAATGAGTTTATTTAGCTATATTTGCTATCAAAATAGTAGCAATTATGATTGAGCTCAAATTAACAACAGGAGAAGAACGATTATTAGCCCCTGTAAAAAACAATAACGGTCAATATGAGTTAGTAGATAGCACAAATACTATTCAAATGGTTGTTGTTCTGAAAGATACCCATATTGAGGTATTCGACAAACGTAATGTTGATATTGAGGCCTATGATAAAGAGGATTTAAGTAGTCGTCTTGATTTACTTGCTGTTGAAATTATAGAAAATGAACAATCGGGGATAGAACACAATGAATATGAGGATAGAGTCGAAGTCACACCGTATAATCCTGAATTAATAAAGGTTCATCAGAAGCAATTTAGTATCAAGTTTATTGATGAAATGATTGAAAATGGTGATATAGATTTTACACCTGACTTCCAGAGACATTTTGTTTGGAATTCCATACAAAAATCAAAACTTATAGAATCTCTCTTATTAAGGATACCTCTACCTTTATTCTATTTTGCGGAGGACTATGAAGGTAGACTTACAATTGTAGATGGATTACAACGTCTCACGACAATAAAAGAGTTTATGAGAAATGAGTTTCCATTGAGGAATTTAGAATATTTAGATGAGGGTGTTAAAGGCAGATATTATAAAACTAATTTAGAAAAAGGCCAACGAGGTATAGACCCCAAATACTACAGGTGGTTTAATATGACGCAATTCGCTGTAAATGTTATTGATCCATCATCCCCATTTAAGGTTAAATACGATATATTTAGGCGTATTAATACAGGCGGTCGTCCATTGAAGAATCAAGAAATACGTAATTGTCTTGCATCAATTTCATTACGAAAACTTCTTAATGAGATGATAACTCTAGATGAATTTAAAAGTGCTACAAACTCGAGTGTAAAACCAGATAGAATGGAAGATCAAGAAGTCGCACTGCGTTTTATTACATTTTATGATGCTTTTAAAAAAGACGCATCGCTACAGACTTCTTATTCAGGATATATGGAAAGTACATTAGATGATGCCACAGAGTGTTATTATAAGGTTCATGAGGATACTCATAAAAGGTATGTGGATTTGTTCCGTAATGCAATGAAAAATGCCGAGTATTTATTTGGGTCAAGGTATGCTTTTCGGAAAGTGAGAACAGAACATATAGGAAAGGCTAGAAAACAGTTGTTTAATAAAGCGTTGTTTGTAGCATGGGCATCTCAATTAGCAGAAATACCTTATGATAAGATTATCGAGAAGTATCCTAAAAAGTATTTATTATCTATTTTTGCTAAGAAACTGGAAACAGATGGAAAATTAATGTATTATCTATCTTATGGTACTAATGGTAAAGCTAATTTAGAATATATATTTCGTGTAGTAACTGAAATCATTAATGAAGATTTAGCACTATGATTAGATTTGATATAAAAAACTTCAAGTGTTTTTATGATGCATCAATCAATATAAACCGATTGACTGTTTTGGCGGGAGCAAATGGATTTGGAAAAAGTTCTGTAATCCAAGCTCTTTTGTTTTTAAGACGTACTATAGAACATTGTGCAAAATGGGATGGACGGAAATATACAGCTGAAATAGATTGTAATTTAAATGTTGAACTCAATGGTGCATATTGCCTTTCTTTGGGAATGTCTAATAATATAATTCCTATGGAGGCTGATATTAAGAGTATGTTAACCTTACAATTACAATCAGGAAATGATAGGATAGGATTGTCTTATGACTTAAATGATGAAAAAACTTTTTTAT
>CAMWLX010000342.1 GCA_947175225.1 uncultured Porphyromonadaceae bacterium | reverse complement strand
GGAGCTATATTAGGAGGCGGATTATTCTTCCTCTACATGCTGAGGGCTCATACTTATCTTACAGATAATCCCTCGGCTTGTGTGAATTGTCATATCATGTCACCATACTACGCCACATGGATGCACAGTTCACATTCGAGGAATGCAACCTGCAATGACTGTCATGTGCCACATGAGAATTTCGTTAAGAAATGGACATTCAAAGGGATGGACGGAGTGAAGCACGTCGCCGCATTCCTTACAAATTCAGAGCCACAAGTCATTCAGGCACATCCCGAAAGTTCGCAAGTCATAATGAATAACTGTATCCGGTGCCATCAGCAGTTGAATACTGAATTGGTCAAGACCGGACGCATTGATTATATGATGACGGAAGTGGGTAAAGGAAAAGCCTGCTGGGATTGTCATAGAAACGTGCCTCATGGCGGAAACAATAGTCTTTCATCTACTCCAAATGCAATCGTTCCGCTGCCGGAATCCCCTGTACCTGACTGGCTGAAAAACTTAAAGAAATAATAAAATAAAAACCTCTGTATATGAATAAAAAATTAAAATCTTGGCAAGGCTGGGCATTGTTCGGTGGAGCAATGGCTGTTGTCTTTTGTCTTGGCCTTGTGGTTTCATCCTTGTGTGAACGCAGAGCTGAAGTGGCGAGCATTTTCAACAACAGAAAAACGCCAATGAAAGGAATCGTTCCCCAAAATGAGAAATTCCAGAGTGATTTTCCCAGAGAGTACCAGACGTGGACTGAAACTGCCAAAACAGATTTTAAGAGCGAATTTAATGGAAATGAGCAGGTCGATGTACTTGGACAGCGTCCTGAAATGGTAGTCTTATGGGCCGGCTATGCCTTCTCAAAAGATTACGCTACACCTCGCGGACACATGCACGCAATTGAGGATATTACAAACACTCTTCGCACCGGCTCACCCGAAAAAGCAACCGACGGACCTCAACCATCTACATGCTGGACCTGTAAAAGTCCGGACGTTCCGCGCATGATGCAGGAGATTGGCGTGGATGCTTTCTATAATAATAAGTGGGCCGCTTTCGGCTCGGAAATAGTCAATCCTATCGGATGTTCCGACTGCCACGATTCAGAGACTATGGATCTGCACATAAGCCGTCCCGCTTTGATTGAGGCTTTCGCCCGTCAGGGTAAGGATATAACAAAAGCCACACCGCAGGAGATGCGCTCGCTGGTTTGTGCCCAGTGCCATGTGGAATACTATTTCAAAGGCGACGGAAAATACCTTACATTCCCTTGGGACAAAGGTATGACAGTTGAGGCTATCGAGCAGTATTATGACGAGACCGACTTCTCGGACTACACCCATGCGCTTAGCCGCACTCCGATACTCAAAGCTCAGCATCCTGATTATGAGATTTCCCAGATGGGAATACATGGGCAGCGCGGTGTATCGTGTGCAGACTGCCACATGCCTTACAAGAGCGAAGGAGGCATGAAGTTCAGCGACCATCATATACAGAGCCCCCTCGCAATGATTGACCGCACTTGTCAGGTATGTCACCGACAGAGCGAAGAAACGCTCCGCAACAATGTCTATGACCGTCAGCGCAAGGTCAATGAGGCAAGAACCAGACTGGAAAAAGAATTGGCAGCTGCACATATAGAAGCAAAGTTTGCATGGGATAAAGGTGCAACCGAAAGTGAGATGGCACCTGTCTTGAAACTCCTTCGTCAGGCACAGTGGAGATGGGATTTCGGAGTTGCATCTCACGGTTCAGCATTCCATGCACCTCAGGAAATACAGCGAATCCTGTCACACGGTCTTGACCGCGCTTTACAGGCAAGACTGTCAATCTCAAAAGTATTGGCAAAACATGGATATACCGATGATGTTCCCATGCCTGATATTTCCACCAAAGAAAAGGCTCAGAAATATATCGGACTGGATATTCCTGCTGAAAGAGCTGCAAAGGAGCGTTTCTTGAATACTACAGTACCGGCATGGCTGAAAAAGGCCAAATCAAACGGACGTATGGTCTAAATCTCTGTCATGTGGAATAATAGCTGGAGTATCAAAGAAGGAATAATGGCCTGTGGCGGTTTAATCGCCATAGGTCTTGTTCTGTATCTATGTACCGGACCTGTTGAATGGAGCAGTTTTGCATGGCCCCTTGATTTATACATTTTAGGGTTCTATGTTGCTGCTCTGATCATACTGTTCCTGCTGAGAAAGAAATTGTATTTTGTGCGGTGGGCAATGTCGTATAATGCGGCTGTTCCGGCTCTGGTTGCTGTAGCATTCATGACCTTCCTTATGGGAATGATCAAGCAGGTGCCTGTTTCTGTCAGTGCCGGAGATGTCTCCATTTTCCACCGTATGATTTCCTTCTGGCCGTTTATCCTTGTTTATCTTTGGATGGCGACTATAGTAGGACTTGTTTCTATAAAGCATCTTGTCTCTTTCCGTCTTTCAGGAATACCTTTTCTGCTGAATCATCTTGGCCTGTTCATCGCGCTCTTGGCAGCGACATTAGGTAGCGCGGATATGAAACGGCTCACCATGAATACCCGTATCGGGCAGACTGAATGGCGGGCAACTGATTATGACGGCAATCTATACGAATTGCCCTTGGCAATCGAGTTGCTCAATTTCAGCATCGATGAATATCCACCCAAGCTGATGCTGATAGACAATGCCACAGGTAATGCCTTGCCCTCAGGTTCGCCCGAACATCTGATGCTTGAAGATGGTGTTAAGTCCGGTAAACTTTGCGGATGGAATATCGAGGTATTGGATAAAATAGAACTGGCAGCCTCGGTAAACGGACAGGACACAATAAAGTATGTGGAATGGCCGAGTACGGGAGCAACTTATGCCGCTAATGTGAGAGCCGTCTCAGCCGATGGAAAGAACGTAGCCAGCGGCTGGGTAAGTCCCGGAAGTTTCCTTTTCCCATATCAGGCATTGCGTCTTGACAGCATCTGTAGCCTTGTTATGCCTGACAGAGAGCCACGCCGCTACTCTTCCGATGTCATTATCTATACAGAGAGTGGAAAGAAATGCAACGAGACTATCGAGGTCAACAATCCCGCCGAAATAGAAGGCTGGAAGATATATCAGTTGAGTTATGACGAGACCAAAGGCCGCTGGAGCGATATAAGCGTTTTCGAGTTGGTAAAAGACCCGTGGCTTCCGGCAGTATATGTTGGAATCATCATGATGATGCTGGGTGCCGTGTGTATGTTTGTCACAGCCCAAAAGAATAACACCCAAAAGAATAGTGAATCATGATAAGCTGGGACTACTTTATATATTTTGCCGCTCTGTCTGTCCTGCTATGGATAGCCGGTGCATGGAAAGCCTTTAAGGGAGCTCGGAAAAGTGCCTGCGCATTTACCGCCACCGGTCTTCTGGTGTTTGGCACGTTCATAGGCTTATTGTGGCTCTCGCTTGAGCGTCCCCCTTTGCGCACAATGGGAGAGACACGACTGTGGTATTCATTCTTTTTGCCATTGGCCGGACTCATTACATATATCAGATGGAAGTATAAATGGATTTTGAGTTTCAGCACAATTTTATCCATTGTCTTTATCTGCGTAAACCTTCTGAAACCGGAAATACATAACAAGGCTTTGATGCCGGCGTTGCAGAGTCCTTGGTTTGCCCCTCATGTAATCATTTACATGTTTGCATACGCTATGCTCGGAGCGGCTGCCATAATGAGTATTTATCTTTTGTGGATCAAGAAAAATCCGAGCGAGGATAAAGAAATGTCTTTATGCGATAATCTGGTATATGTAGGACTTGCCTTTATGACTTTAGGAATGTTGACCGGAGCCGTTTGGGCTAAAGAGGCTTGGGGACATTACTGGTCATGGGACCCTAAAGAGACATGGGCGGCAGTGACATGGTTCTCATATCTCACATACGTCCATCTCAGAATAGGAATGTCGAATAAACGAAAGGCGGCATTGTATATATTGCTTTTGTCATTCGTGTTCTTGCAGATGTGCTGGTGGGGTATAAATTATCTTCCGGCGGCACAAGGCAGCAGCGTCCACACTTATAATATGAACTGATTTTAACCTTGATTACCATGAGGCGAATTAAGTTATCACTTCTGACATTATTCCTTGTCATGGGGAATGTATCAATGGCTTTCGCACAGGATGAAAAATCCGATGCAAACAAATTCACTATCTCGGCTCAAATCCGCACGAGAGGTGAATATCGAAACGGAACATTGTATCCTCGTAATGAAGGCGATGATCCGGCTGGTTTTATCAATGAGCGTGCCCGTCTGTCCTTTGGTTATGATTTGTTATGGTGTTATGAGTAAGGAAAATATTAAGTCTATGACCGCGACAGAGAGGGCAATACGTTGTAATGTGCTTATCCATAAGTATATTATGGCTATTTGCCATG
>CAMWLX010000341.1 GCA_947175225.1 uncultured Porphyromonadaceae bacterium | reverse complement strand
CATAATTGTGTATGCTCCTATAAAAAGGAACATAGACATTAAAAAACTAAAAATACTAACTAACCAATAAATCAAAAACGCAATGGAAATTTCCCACATCGAACACATTGGCATTGCAGTGCCCAACTTGGCTGAGGCCATCAAATACTACGAAGACGTGCTTGGACTAAAGTGCTACAAGCAGGAAGTAGTAGAAGATCAGAAGGTGACTACCGCATTCTTTAAGGTAGGAGACACAAAGATCGAACTTCTTGAAGCTACCAGCCCGGAAAGCACAATTGCAAAATTCATAGAAAAAAACGGTGGCAAGGGCGGAATGCACCATATGGCATTTGCCGTAGAAAGCGGCGTAGCTGAAGCTCTCAAGGAGTGTGAGGAAAAGGGAATCCGCACAATCGACAAAGCTCCTCGCAAGGGTGCTGACGGCCTTCAGATCGCTTTCCTTCACCCCAAATGCACAGAGGCAGTGCTTACTGAGCTTTGTGAAGATCCCTCAAAGAAATAATCATTCAACATATTGAATAATGACCACTCAAGAACAAAAGATTCAAGAGCTCATCGACAAGCGAGCTATCGCTCGCCTGGGCGGTGGCGAAAAGGCTATTGCCAAACAACATGAACGCGGCAAATACACTGCCCGTGAAAGAATCGACCAGCTCCTCGATGAAGGCAGCTTTGAAGAACTCGATATGTTTGTGACTCATCGCAGCACAAACTTCGGCATGGAGAAGAAGCAATACCTCGGAGATGGCGTCGTGACAGGATTCGGCACTATCGAAGGTCGCCTTGTATACGTCTTTGCTCAGGATTTTACAGTGCTCGGAGGTTCTTTGTCCGAGACTATGGCTCAGAAGATTTGTAAGGTCATGGACCTTGCTATGAAGATGGGAGCTCCAGTAATCGGTCTTAATGACTCAGGGGGCGCCCGTATTCAGGAAGGTATCAATGCCCTTGCAGGATACTCTGAAATTTTCCAAAGAAACATCCTCGCTTCCGGTGTGATTCCTCAGATTAGCGCCATTCTTGGTCCTTGTGCAGGCGGTGCGGTCTACTCTCCGGCACTTACCGACTTTACTATTATGGTAAAGGGCATGTCTTATATGTTCCTCACCGGTCCTTCTGTAGTGAAGACTGTGACGGGCGAAGACGTAACTCAGGAGCAACTCGGCGGCGCTTCTGTCCATGCATCAAGATCAGGCGTGACACACTTCGCTTGTGAAGATGGCGAAGAGGCTCTCAAACTGATACGTAAGCTCATCAGCTATATTCCTCAGAACAATATGGAGGAGACTCCGCTCGTGCCTTGTTCAGACCCGATTGACCGTCTTGAAGACAAACTAAACGAAATCGTACCTGACAGCCCGAAGAAATCATATGATATGTATGAAGTGATCGGCGCTATCATCGACAATGGCGAGTTCCTGGAGGTTCAACCGGCTTTTGCCCGCAATATCATCACCGGTTTTGCTCGCTTCAACGGCCAGAGCGTTGGTATCGTAGCCAATCAGCCAAAGGTGCTTGCCGGTGTGCTTGATGTCAATGCTTCTCGAAAGGCAGCCCGCTTCGTTCGCTTCTGCGATGCATTCAACATTCCATTGGTGACACTCGTTGACGTTCCAGGATTCTTACCCGGTACAGGCCAGGAATACAATGCAGTAATCCTCCACGGTGCTAAACTCCTATATGCTTATGGAGAAGCAACTGTGCCCAAAGTGACTGTAACATTGAGAAAGAGCTATGGCGGTAGCCACATCGTGATGAGCTGCAAGCAGCTCCGTGGCGACATGAACTACGCTTGGCCTACTGCAGAAATCGCAGTTATGGGAGCCGAAGGCGCTGTAGGAGTGCTATATGCAAAAGAAGCTAAGGAACACGAAGATCCGGCTGCATTCAAGAAGGAGAAAGAAGAAGAATACACCAAGCTTTTCGCTAATCCTTACAATGCTGCTAAATACGGCTATATCGATGATGTGATCGAGCCTCGCAATACTCGCTTCCGTATCATCCGCGCCCTTCAGATGCTTGCTACCAAGAAGCAAACAAATCCAGCCAAGAAGCATGGCAACATTCCTCTATAATATACCCTTATTATGCTAAAAAAATATATTACATTAGGAATAATCAGCCTATCACTGACCTGCGGCTACGCACAGACAGAGCTTGGGCCAGAGCAGATAGATGCTCCGGAAGTGGCTTGCGCTGAGAATTGCCAAGGTGCTTGTGAAGGAAACTGCGACCATCAATGCGAAAAGGCTTGTCGGGCAAATGGACAAGAGCTTCTCGAATCAGTTGCTATTCCATCAGAAGAGACCAACACTGTCGAGGTCAGTGCAACAGCTAAGAGAATGCGTCAGCTTGAAAAAGCAAAGAATCTTGAGGAGAACGATTCGTTTGGAGGTTCACTCACTCTAATCGCAATGTGCATCGTTATTTCCGCCCTCATCCTTCTGAGTCTACTTTTCCAAGGGTTTGGCAAAATTTCTCAAGCTCTTCTTACTAAAAAGAAGCATGCAGCAGTGGAAAAGGCTGGAAAGACTATTGATCAGGCTCATCCTGAGTTGTCAAGTGGCGAGACAATCGCAGCTATCGCTATGGCTTTGGCCGAACACGCCGGCCAAGGGCACGACATGGAACACACTCTTCTTACTATCCATCAGATTAAGAAGTCGTATTCTCCATGGAACTCCAAGATCTACAACCTTCGCGCGAAGCCTGAACTTCATCGCAATATCCGTAAATAATCAAACAACATGAAAGAATATAAATATACAATCAACGGCATCAAATTCAATGTTGAAGTGGGCGATGTCGATGATAATCAGGTTGAAGTGATAGTAAATGGTAGCCACTATCATGTGCAACTTGAAAAAGACACAAAGGCACCTGTCAGACTCAATAGAGCAGCCCCTGCACCCACAACCGCTACAGGCGAAAAAGTGATTGCTAAACAATCCTCAAGCAGCGTTGCAGGCGCAATTAAGGCTCCACTCCCCGGCACGATTATGAATTTCAAAGTCAAGGAGGGTGACACAGTAAAGCCCGGTGATACAGTATGCGTTCTTGAGGCAATGAAAATGGAAAATGATGTCAAGAGCTCTCAAGGCGGCACAGTAAAGAAAATTCTTGTCAGTGTCGGAGATGCAGTGCTCGAAGGCAACGATATCATGATTATTGGATAATTCCCAAAACAGAAAAGCAATTACGATATGATACTTGCACAGACATTCTGGGAATTTCTTTCCGAAAACATTACCACCTTCTGGAACTTCACAGGCTTTGCAAACTGCCAGTATGAAAATCTTATCATGCTTGTAGTGGGATGCTTCTTCGTTTGGCTTGCCATCAAGAAGAACTTTGAGCCTCTTCTGTTGGTTCCGATCGGATTTGGTATGCTAATCGGCAATATTCCCTTTCAGCCAGGTATGGAAATCGGTATCTATGAACCGGGCTCCGTACTGAATATCCTCTACAATGGCGTGGAGAAAGGTTGGTATCCTCCACTTATCTTCCTTGGTATTGGCGCAATGACCGACTTTTCAGCTCTTCTTGCCAATCCTAAATTGATGATTATCGGAGCTTGCGCTCAGTTTGGTATTTTCGGAGCCTACATGCTTGCCCTTCTTATCGGCATGGATCCCCTTTCAGCAGGTTGCGTCGCAATCATCGGCGGTGCCGACGGTCCGACAGCGATCTTTACTACATCTAAGTTGAATCCAGCCCTATTGGGAGCAGTAGCGGTGTCTGCCTATTCTTATATGGCACTCATTCCGCTTATCCAGCCCCCTTTGATGCGCCTCTTCACTACAGACAAGGAGCGTAAGATCAAAATGAAGCCGGCTCGCGTGGTCTCTCAAAACGAGAAAATCATTTTCCCAATCGTAGGTCTTATGATGACTTGCTTCATAGTGCCTTCAGGTCTTCCACTTCTCGGCATGCTTTTCTTCGGCAACCTTCTTCGTGAAAGTGGAGTGACTACTCGTCTGGCAAAGACAGCAAGCAACGCAATGACTGATATTGTGACTATTCTTCTCGGCCTGACAGTAGGCGCATCTACTCAAGCAGACCTCTTCTTAACAAAGGAGACACTCTTCATCTTCTTGCTTGGCTTCATTGCATTCATCATTGCATCTTCAGCCGGAGTGCTTTCTGTGAAGATTTTCAACCTATTCTTGCCTTCAGGAAAGAAAATCAATCCACTCATCGGCAATGCCGGAGTATCTGCAGTGCCTATGGCAGCACGTATCTCCAACAATCTTGGATTGGAATACGATCCGAGCAACTACCTTCTCATGCATGCCATGGGTCCGAATGTAGCAGGCGTAATTGGCAGTGCCGTAGCAGCCGGTGTGCTTCTCGCATTCCTTGGATAATGCATCTTTAACAGATAATAAACTTTTTTCAATAAAACGGTGTT
>CAMWLX010000340.1 GCA_947175225.1 uncultured Porphyromonadaceae bacterium | reverse complement strand
GTTTTAATAGAATTAACGCTTAAATTATTAAACTATTAAACCCTTAAACTATTTAGTATTCCTGCCATGAAGTGATGCCGATGCTTTCTACCGGGCGTGCTGCGAATGCCTTGACGAATGCAAGAGCCAAGCGTGCATTGGTCATGAGTGGTATGTTGTGGTCAATGGCTGCGCGGCGCACTTTGTAGCCATTCGTCAACTCTCGCTTGGTATGATTCTTCGGTATATTGATGACGAGGTCTACCTTGTGCTCTGCGATGATGTCAAGCACTGAGATCCCTTCTTCATCCGGCCAGCATACTTCGGTGGCGTTTACCCCGTTGGCTGTAAGGTAAGCGCAAGTTCCGGGAGTAGCATAGATAGGAATGTTTTTGCTCTGAAGCAGACGGCATGCCTCAAGCATATTGACCTTTGCTTTCGGATCTCCTGAGCTTACAAGCACTCCCTTCTCTGGTACATGATGGCCAACTGATATCAATGCATTGAGGAGAGCTTCGTCGAAGTCTTTGCCAAGGCATCCTACTTCTCCGGTCGACGACATGTCTACTCCAAGCACCGGGTCTGCCTTATGCAGACGTGCAAATGAGAACTGCGATGCCTTCACGCCGATGTAGTCGATGTCGAATGTTGAAGTGTCCACTACTGCCGGCTTCTCTCCAAGCATGATGCGTGTAGCTGTATCGATGAAGTTCTTCTTTAGAACCTTGCTGACAAATGGGAACGAACGTGAAGCTCGAAGGTTGCATTCGATCACCTTGACATAATTGTCTTTTGCAAGATACTGGATGTTGAATGGACCGGAGATATTGAGTGCCTCTGCTATGCGGGCGCTGATTCTCTTGATGCGGCGTGCTGTAGCCATATAGATGCGCTGGGCTGGGAAGACGAGCGTTGCGTCGCCGGAGTGTACTCCTGCATATTCCACATGCTCTGAAATAGCATATTCAATAATCTTGCCGTTTCTTGCCACTGCATCAAACTCTATTTCCTTTGTGTTCTCAAGGAATTCAGAAATCACGACGGGATATTCTTTCGATACCTTGGCTGCCTGGCTAAGGAATTCGTGCATCTGCTCATAGTCGTAGCAGACGTTCATTGCTGCTCCTGAGAGCACATAGCTTGGGCGGATAAGTACAGGGAAACCTACTTCTTCTACAAACTTATGGATTTCATCCTCAGTCGTAAGTTCCTTCCATCTTGGCTGGTCGATTCCAAGCTGGTCGAGCATTGCTGAGAATTTATGGCGGTTTTCTGCGCGGTCTATCGAGATTGGGGACGTGCCAAGCACCGGCACATGGCTTCTGTAGAGCTTCATCGCAAGATTGTTTGGTATCTGGCCCCCAACGCTGACGATCACCCCATATGGAGTTTCAAGGTCGATGATGTCCATTACGCGCTCAAAGCTCAGCTCGTCGAAGTAGAGACGGTCACACATATCGTAGTCTGTTGACACTGTCTCAGGGTTGTAGTTGATCATGACAGCCTTGTAGCCAAGCTTGCGGCAAGTGGTCGCTGCATTGACTGAGCACCAGTCAAATTCTACTGAACTGCCGATTCGGTATGCACCCGATCCAAGCACTATGATGTTGTTGCGTGCATTGAATTCGTATGGGATAGAATTTTCCTTTGCGCCGTATGTGACGTAGAGATAGTTGGTGAGTTCCGGATATTCTGATGCCACTGTGTTGATGCGGCGTACGAATGGAGTGACATTTAGTTCCTTTCTGCGGCTTCTCACTTTAAGCATTTCGTTTTCCATATTCCCTGATGGATTTTCCACCAAGCGTGCGATTTGGAAGTCGGAGAATCCGAGTTTCTTAGCCTCTAATAGTGTCTCGCGGTCAAGCTCAGCGATTGTGCCTCCACGCTCTTTAAGCTCCTTGGCGAAGCGAACTATATTGTTGAGCCTTTCGATAAACCATATGTCGATCTTTGTGAGATCTGCCACTTTCTCAGGTGTATATCCTTCTTCGAGTGCCTGAGCTATTGCAAAGATGCGTGAGTCAGTCGGGTGGGTGAGGGCATGTTCTAGGTCTTCTACATGGAAGTCGTTGTTGCCTACAAAGCCATGCATGCCCTGGCCGATCATACGTAGGCCCTTCTGCATGATTTCTTCAAATGACTTGCCGATCGACATGATTTCGCCTACAGACTTCATCGAACTGCCTATCTCACGGTCAACGCCTACAAATTTTGAAAGATCCCATCTTGGAATCTTGACTATCATGTAGTCCACTTCCGGCGCTTTAGCTGCTGAGTTCGGTGTGCCTGGTTCCCCTATCTGGTCGAGTGTATAGCCGAGAGCAAGCTTAGCTGCTACAAATGCCAAGGGATATCCTGAAGCCTTTGATGCCAGTGCTGATGAGCGGCTGAGGCGGGCGTTGATTTCGATGATGCGGTAGTCGTTGGTCTCTGCATTGAATGCATACTGTATGTTGCATTCCCCTACGATGCCGATGTGGCGCACTACCTTGGTTGCTATCTCCTCAAGCATCTTGATCTGCTCAGGACTGAGGGATACGATCGGTGCGACTACGATACTTTCCCCTGTGTGGATGCCGAGTGGGTCAAAGTTTTCCATCGGCACTACTGTGAAGCAGAGGTCGTTCTTGTCGCGGATCACTTCGAATTCAATTTCTTTCCACCCTTTGAGTGATTCTTCTACGAGGATCTGGCGAGAATAAGCTAGTGCGCTTTCGCAATGCTTGATAAATTCCTCATCGTTGTTGCAGATGCCTGATCCAAGTCCTCCAAGAGCATATCCCGAACGTACCATTACGGGGTAGCCAATCCTGTGGGCAACCGCAATTGCGTCTTCAAGGTTTTCCACAGCCTGCGACACTGGTGTCTTGATGTCGATTTCGTCAAGTTTCTTCACGAAGAGGTCTCTGTCTTCTGTGATCATGATTGCCTCGACTGATGTGCCGAGCACTTTCACTCCATATTTCTCAAGTGTTCCGTCAAGATATAGCTGCGTGCCGCAGTTCAGCGCTGTCTGTCCGCCGAAGGCAAGCAGTATGCCGTCTGGACGCTCTTTCTTGATCACTTCTTCTACGAATTCTGGGGTGATGGGAAGGAAATAGACCTTATCCGCTACGCCTTCCGATGTCTGGATGGTGGCGATATTTGGATTGATCAACACTGATTCGATTCCTTCTTCACGGAGCGCTTTGAGCGCTTGTGATCCTGAATAGTCAAATTCGCCCGCCTGTCCTATCTTGAGGGCTCCCGAGCCGAGTAGCAATACTTTTTTCATCGTTCGTTGATGGAATATGAAATTTTTTTCAAAATTAATGCTTTTTCGCCAAATACGCAAAATTTATTTGAGATTCTGCTAAAAAAAATTCCCGAACTCAAGCAAATGAGTCGGGAATGGAAATGTCATGAAATAATGCATCCTGGTAGGTCGCGCATGTTATATTGGCTTGCCATTGCAGCGCCATAGGCACCCGCACTCCGCAATGCGATGAGGTCGCCTCGCTTGGTGGAGGGAAGGAGTTCTTCCTTGCCAAATACATCGCTCGATTCGCAGACCGGGCCGACTACGTCATAGACGGCATCTGCCTGTTTCCCCTCCGCGCTGATATTTTCTATTTTGTGATGAGCTCCATAGAGTGCCGGACGAATCAAATCTGACATGCCGGCATCAATGATGACGAAATTCTTCTCTAATCCATTTTTGACAAGCACCACCTTGCTTATAAGGCTTCCACACTGCGCTACTATGGCGCGTCCAAGTTCGCAATGCACTTCCTGTCCCTCTTCAAGGTGGAGGTTAGATAAAATGGTGTTGAAATATGAAGTAAAGTCCGGAATAGGATTCTCATCGGGATTTTCATAGTCGATGCCAAGTCCTCCGCCTACATTGAAGAATCGGAATTCAATACCCTCAAGCCGGAATTTACTCTGAAGTTCGTTGATGCGCTCACAAAGTATTTTGAATGGTTCGCTGATTGTAATCTGTGATCCTATATGGAAATGTAGCCCTCCAAGATCAAGACATTTGGAAGCCTTTACTTTCTTTATTGCTTCCTCTAATACCCTCATGTCAATGCCAAACTTGTTTTCTTTAAGTCCGGTCGTTATGTATTCATGTGTATGGGCATCAATATTTGGATTCACTCGCAATGCGACTGTCACTTGTTTCCCTCTTTGGGAAGCGAGTTCCGACAGAATGTCAATCTCCTCTATCGATTCAATATTGAAGCATCCGATGCCGGCGTCGATTCCCGTGAGGATTTCCTCATCTGTCTTCCCGACTCCGGCATAATAAATGTTTTCAGGCTTGAATCCACACTCGATGGCTCTTTTTATCTCGTTGCCGCTGACGCAGTGTGCTCAAAAACCTCGGGAGGAGATGAGACGCGGTAGGCGGGGCTGGATAGTGGGTTGGGTTGCGTAGTGCGGGTTCTTTGGCG
>CAMWLX010000339.1 GCA_947175225.1 uncultured Porphyromonadaceae bacterium | reverse complement strand
ATCTAATGCAAATTTACTATTTAATATTCACATTTGCAAATGAAGTTAACTATTCAGCGAATATCCGACCAGTTCTCACACAGAGGGCACACGGAGTCGAGGCATTATCTCGCTCGCCCTTGAAGCACACTCAGACTTAGGCTGAACGGGTGCAAAAGAAGCCGGCACAGTAAAAAATATTTTTTAGTGTGAATAAACCTTTGGCAGAATATCAAGTCATAAATAACGAGTGTGGGAGACACACTCAATTTTTTTGATATCGTCAACATTTTCACATTTCCATTATGAACAAACGAATAATTTCTCTCCTTTCAGTTTCGCTTCTCGCAGTGGCGACATTGATAGCAGCGACAGTCAAAGGAAAGATTGTCGATTCGCAAGGGCAACCCCTTATCGGAGCGACTGCCACTCTTCTTGCACTCCCCGACTCAACCATCGTCTCAGGATCTATGACAGACACCGACGGAGGTTACCTTTTTAAAGATCTACCTCCACGCCGCTATGCCATCAAAGCATCAATGACCGGCATGGACACCGAAATTGCAGATTTCACTGTGGCTGACACCACGAAAACCATCGAACTTCCAGTACTCAAACTCTATGAAGAGTCAACAGTGCTTAAGGAGCTACTCGTAAAGGGAGTGAAAGCGGCTGTAGTCGCCAAAGAAGACACAATTGAATACAATGCCGACTCATTTCATACTACTGAGAATGCCGTGGTAGAAGACCTACTTAAGAAAATGCCGGGCTTGGAAGTAGGAAAAGACGGAAGCATTACAGCTAATGGAAAGAGCGTATCAAAGATCCTCATCAATGGAAAGGAAGCATACGGCGACGACCCAACGATGGCCACCAAAAACTTCAGTGCCAAGGCTGTATCGAAAGTTCAGGTGGTAGATCGCAAGAGTGAACAAGCACGCTTGACCGGCGTGGATGATGGAGAAGATGAGACAGTCATCAACCTTACTATCAAGAAAGGAATGGAGAACAGCTGGTTTGGCAATGTAAAACTTGCCTACGGAACAGACGGACGCTATGCAGGAAATTTCTCCATTACCAACATGAACGACGGCAACCGAGTGACTATTGACGGACGCGCCAACAACACAAATGAATTTGGAGGTGGTTTTATGGGGGGTGGCAATTCAGGCATACTGACCGCTCAGCAACTCGGAATTGACTTCGCAGCAGGGAATGAGGATAAATTTGCAGTAGGCGGATATGTACGCTACGATCATCGCGACCGTACACAGGAGAGCAGCAGCGAGACTATGAATCTACTCCCGGACTCTGTAAGCTACCAATCATCAAACTCTACATCACGCAATAAGAGTCATGAAGTAAGGTCGAATTTAAGATTAAGATGGAATCCTAACGAAAACAATACGTTCGATTTTCGACCTTCATTTAATTATAAATTCGAAAATACTACATCTAACTCGGAGTCACACCTCTATGCCGGAGATGCCGCGAAAACTGAAGTCAATAGTCAGCTCAACGACCGAATAAACAAAGGTAATAATTGGTCGGCAGGAGGCAATCTGACCTACGTTCACCGTTTCTCTCAGAAAAAAGGTCGCTCATTTAGCATTCGCGGAGAATACTCCTTCTCTAACAACCGCCAGCACATGGTATCTCTATCAGAAATTGCCAAATATCTACTGGAAAATGAAGATGAAGACCTGTTCCGATACACCGACAACAAGACTTGGAACAATAATGTCAGTGCCCGACTGACATGGACAGAACCTATCGGACGCCCCGGCAATTTCCTTGAAGTAGCATACAGCATCAATTCCCGAAAGAACAATGCTGACAAATATGTGTATAATATTCCTATGGATTATTACTACGACAACAACTCCCAGTTGCCATATTTCGACTATGTGCCAGTAGGAGGAGAAATGTCCGACTCCCTGTCAAATAGTTTCCGCAATGACTTCCTTACCCAAAGTATCCGACTCGGATATGTGTATACAAATAAAGAAATGAACCTGAATGCAGGTATCGAGTTAGTTCCTTCAAGCAGTAAAAGCACAGATCTCATCATGTCGGAACGAAACATTCCGCGTAGAAATGTAATAAACTTTGCTCCTTTCGTAAGATTTCGCTACAAGTTCTCAAAAACGCGCTCAATGCATTTGCGCTACAATGCGCGCTCATCCGAACCCTCTATCTCACAGTTGCAACCGGTAGCGGATGTATCAGATCCTATGAATATCAAGATTGGTAATCCAAACCTCAAACCTACATTCACACAGAGATTCAATGGTATGTTCAGAGACTTTGACATGGAAAACCAGCGTTCACTCTTCGCAATGCTCAATGGATCATACACCATCAACAATGTGGTAAGCAAGACAACGACCAACAACTTGACAGGAGCACGCGAAACGACATACACCAATACCTCCGGCGACTTCACAATTCAGGGAATGGGACGAATTGACCAACCTTTGCGCAACCGCAACTGGCGTTTTAGTGCCAATCTGCGTGCATCTTACTCGAGCACAAACGGCTATACTAATGGATTATATAACCGGAGTGGAAACCTAAACCTACAGCCACGTGCAGGAATGACTTTCTCAACTGAAATAGTTCAGATATCTTTAAATCCAAGCTATGGATGGCAGCTTGCTTCAAACACACTGCCTAACCAGCCTAACCGCAAAAACAGCAATTACGGGTTTGACTCCGACTTCACTCTTACCCTTCCATTCGGACTTCAAATGGGCACCGGACTCAACTACTCGAAAACTGAAGGACTTTCTGCGGGTTATGATTCCTCTTCATGGATATGGAATGCCAATATACTGTATACAATTCCCGGAACTTATGGCTTGAATATATTCGCAGAGGCTCATGACATCCTTGGCGACACAAAAAATATTTCACGCAGCGTGTCGGCAGCTGCAATTGTCGACAGCCGCTATAATAACCTGACTCGCTACTTCATGTTTGGAATAGGCTGGAGATTCAATTCCACCAACTTTAAAAAGAAGACAGCAGAAGAGGATATTCCTATGATGGGACCAGGAATGATGGGACCAGACGGACGCGGGGGACAGCGTCCTATGGGTCCTCCTCCGGGCGGATTTGGAGGCGGAAGACCGTTCTAATAATTTAGAATTTTGAATTTAGAATTTTGAATTTAGAATTTTGAATTTAGAATTTAGAATTTAGAATTTAGAATTATTTCAAGATTCGAGTAACGGCTGAAAATTTATGTTAAAAAAAATTGCAATAATGATTGCGGCAGCCGGTCTTTTATGGCCGTTTGCCGCATTATCTCAGGAAGAACGGGGCTTTGAAATCCAGCGAGACATGCCCTTGTTTCTTGACAACCTAAAGACAGAGTTCACCTATCCGATGGCTTGGGGGAACAACGAAATTTCTGATTTTGGAGAATGGAAAGATGTCGCTAAAGGGAAATTGATTGAGGAAATGCTCCTGCCACCACTCCGGGCAAATTCATACGACATGGTGATTCTTGAGTCGGAGAAGCGTGACGGTTATACTGCTCATAAGATTGAGTTTAATCTTACGAAGTATTCGCGCGTTAAGGGGTATCTTCTGATTCCGGATGGAGATGGACCACATCCCGGCATAGTAGCCCTTCATGATCACGGGGCGCATTTCACAATCGGGAAGGAGAAGATGGTGCGTCCATTCAATGTAGAACAGACAATACTTGACGACAGCGATGCTTGGGCAGACAATCTATATGAAGGACAATATGTAGGGGATTATCTTGCAAAGAATGGCTATGCGGTGCTCTCAACTGACGCCCTGATGTGGGGGGAACGAGGATGCAAGGAGGGGAGCGACAATACTCACTTAGCAAGCGTGGCGGGAAATATGTTGTTGCTTGGGCGTAATCTCGCATCATGGATGACTTATGAAGATAGCTATGCTACTGAATTTCTCGCAAGTCTGCCAGAGGTGGACGCCGAGCGGATTGGTTGCACAGGATTGTCGATGGGGGGCTACCGCACATTTATGCTTGCAGCCCTCTCCCCACTCATCAGGGCAAGTGTAGGTGTCTGCTGGATGACAACACAGGATGCTATGATGGATTGGAAATATGGAAGGCATGAGCGAGGAGGATTTGCCAACAACCTTGGAGGAGTCTTCGCGCAACTTGACTATCCTCATATTGCTTCTCTTGCTTGCCCAAATGCCATGATGCTCATAAATGGGGAGACCGACAAGCTTTTTAAGCCGCATGCAGTGAGGCAATGCTACGACACTATGCATAAAGTCTGGAATAGCCAGGGAGCCGGAGAGAAGTTGGAGACACATCTGCTGCCGCAAGGACATGAGATGCCGAAGAGCGTGCAGCAGATGACCTTGGATTTCTTTGATAAATGGCTTAAATAAAAAAAGATAAGAGTTATAAGACTTATAAGATATATAAGTC
>CAMWLX010000338.1 GCA_947175225.1 uncultured Porphyromonadaceae bacterium | reverse complement strand
TCTGCTCGCAAAGCTGACGAAATCTTAATAAAAAAATAAGTCGAAACAACTTCAAAAAGTGAATATAATGAAAAAGACAATGTTATTGCTGGCATGTCTGTTGTCGTTCGCGGCCTCACATGCCCAATCTACAAAAGTCCTTACCGCTGAAAAAAGCAATGACTACGGTCTTGTCTATTCATTGCCTATTACAGCGTTGGATGTAGAAGTGACGGCTACACATCAAGTAGGGAAAAAGGGTCCCTATTATCTATATGCAAAAAAGTCGATAGGCACTGATAAGGCAATTGCTGAAGATTTTGAGAAATGGGTAATTACAAACATTAAGGTGCGCCCGTATGGAGTAGCCGATTCCGGAACTCAGTATTTGATGCAACTCCGCCCCGGAGCCTTGACTTCAATTACAGTTGACCCTAATGGGATGCTTCTTGCCATCAATAAGGAAGTGGAGCCTAAGAGCGCGATTCCTTCCAGAGATGAAGAAAAGGCGGAGAAAGTGAAATGGCCTACAGGAAATGAGTATCTTGATTTTGTAGATGAAGATTTCGTAGCATCCAAGAGTTCTGCAAAGCAAGCGCAGTTGCTTGCAGAGTCTCTGATGGAGGTCAGAGAGTCTAAATTGGCCCTCACACGCGGCACTGCTGATGCCATGCCTGCCGATGGCAAGCAGATGGAGCTTATGCTTTCGTCGCTCGGAGAGCAAGAGGCTGCTCTGAATGCAGCTTTCACCGGAAGTGTAGCGACGGAGACTGTCACTCGTAGATTTACGTTTATTCCGGAGGGTGATGGAGAGCAGATACTTTTCCGTATGTCGGATTTTGCCGGATTTGTGGATGCCGATGATCTTTCCGGCGACCCGGTATACATAAAAATTGAGACTCTTAATGAGGCTTCTTTGCCAGTCGATGCGAAAGGAGAACCGAAAAAGCTCCCTAAGAACGCTGTCATATACAATATCCCGGGGAGTGCTCAAGTGACTATTTCGTATCTTGGAAAGAAACTCTATGATAAGGAGATACAGATGTCGCAGTTTGGAATGACATTCGGATTAGATCCACTGCTTTTTACAGATAAAAAAGAACCATCTTTTGCTGTGTTTGATCCTGTCACAGGTGCTCTTCTTGAGATAGGATCAATATCATCCAAATAAATTATACAGTCAAAACAGTTAAACAACTAAACAATAAAACCAATGGCAACAAAACCTTTCCATTATCAGGAACCTTTTGAGCTTGGTCCGGACACTACGGAATATAAGCTCATCACAAAAGACTATGTAAAGACTGAGGATTGGAACGGCCACGAGATGCTCGTGGTGGATCCAGAGGCACTTACCATCATAGCAAACGTGGCTTCTCACGACTGCTCATTCATGCTCCGCAGGGAACATAATGAGATGGTAGCTAAGATCCTTCATGATCCGGAAGCATCTGAAAACGATAAGTTCGTGGCACTGACAATGCTTAGGAATGCTGAAATCGCAGCAAAAGGAGTGCTTCCTTTCTGCCAGGATACCGGCACATCCATCTGTGCAGCCTACAAAGGGCAGCAAGTCTGGACAGGATGCAACGATGAGGAGAAAATCTCTCTTGGTGTCTACAAGACTTATACGGAGAATAATCTTCGTTACTCTCAGAATGCCCCTCTGACAATGTATGAGGAGGTAAATACAGGCTGTAATCTTCCTGCTCAAATAGATATTCACGCTACAGAAGGAAATGAATATAAATTCCTCTTTGTGGCAAAGGGTGGAGGATCTGCCAACAAGACCTATCTCTATCAGGAGACTAAGGCCATCCTCAACAAGAAGACTCTCGTGCCTTTCTTGATAGAAAAAATGAAGACTCTTGGCACTGCTGCATGTCCTCCTTACCATATCGCATTCGTCATTGGCGGCACAAGCGCAGAGAAGAATCTTGAGGTGGTAAAGAAAGCTTCTGTGAAGTATTTCGACAGTCTGCCTACTACCGGCAATGAGTATGGTCGTGCATTCCGCGATGTAGAGCTCGAGAAAGAGCTTCTTGAGGCTGCTCACAATATAGGTCTTGGCGCTCAGTTCGGTGGCAAGTACTTTGCTCATGACATCCGGGTGATACGTTTGCCACGTCACGGTGCTTCTTGCCCCGTCGGTATGGGAGTAAGCTGCTCTGCTGACCGAAATGTGAAGGCTAAGATCAATAAAGATGGTCTCTGGGTCGAGAAACTCGATGAAAATCCCGGTGAACTTATTCCGATTGAACTCCGCCAGGCCGGAGAAGGGGAGGTGATAGAAATCGATCTCAACCGTCCGATGGAAGAGGTGCTTGCTGACCTCAATAAATATCCGGTTTCTACACGTCTCTCTCTTAAGGGAACCATCATCGTAGGCCGCGACATCGCTCATGCTAAGATAAAGGAGCGTCTTGATGCAGGCGAGCCAATGCCAGACTATCTGAAGGAGCATCCTATCTACTATGCCGGACCAGCTAAAAAGCCGGAGGGACTTCCTTCCGGATCTTTCGGTCCGACTACTGCAGGACGTATGGATTCCTATGTAGATCAATTCCAGGCTGCCGGCGGCTCAATGATCATGATTGCCAAGGGTAATCGTTCGCAACAAGTGACCGACGCTTGCAAGAAGCACGGAGGTTTCTATCTCGGTTCGATCGGGGGCCCAGCCGCAATCCTTGCTAAAAACTCTATCAAGAATGTAGAACTTCTTGAATATCCTGAGCTTGGCATGGAAGCAATCTGGAAGATTGAAGTAGAAAACTTCCCGGCATTTATCTTAGTAGACAATAAGGGTAACGATTTCTTCAAGCAGATCAAGCCACGTTGCCCACTCGCATAAGAAAATTCTGACATTTAATAATGAAGTTGTTTAAACTTATTTACGAATTCAAATAATCAACTATATATGTTAAAAATTCTTTTTATTAATCTTCCGCCATCTTTTCGGCATCTTTTGCCTCTCTCATCAGTCATGATGCCCGCATCATTCCTTCTTCAAGAGACAAAACCTGCTCGAAAACCTGACGAAATCTTAATAAAAAAATAAGTCTAAACAACTTCAATGGCAGACCTAAGGCATAATTCACCATGGAAGTGGATTCCCTCGCTATATATAGCCGAGGGAATCCCTTATTGTGCAGTAAATACACTTCCGGTGCTTTTCTACTGTGAGCTTGGGATATCCATTCCCGAAATCACAGCTTGGACAGGGCTTTTGTCGCTTCCGTGGATGATTCGGCCATTCTGGAGCCCATTTGTTGACATTTTCTCCACTAAGAGAAAATGGACATTGGCAATGCAGTTGCTGATGACAGTCTGTATGCTTGCAGTAGCTCTGTGCTTGCCTACTTCGTTCTACTTCGCTTCTACGCTCAGCGTATTTGCTTGCATGGCTTTTTTCTCAGCTACTCATGATATAGCCGCTGATGGCTTCTATATGCTTGCTTTGTCGGAGAAGCAACAGGCTGACTTTGTCGGTATCCGCTCTACATTCTATAAAGTGGCAACTGTTCTTGGACAAGGCGGACTGACGCTCTTGGCAGGCTGGCTTGAAAGCAGAGGCATGGCTCCCTCAGGATCATGGGCTGTCGTCTTTTATTGCCTTACAGCAGTTTTCTTCTGTATTTGGCTTTGGCATACACAGGCACTTCCGAAACTTGCCGATGACTATCCGAGCGGCGCCACAACTCCTTCAGGAATCATTAGAGATTTCTGCATGACCTTTGTCACATTCTTTAAAAAGAGACATATTGCATCCGCGTTGGCTTTTATGCTTCTGTTTCGTTTGCCGGAAGCAATGTGTACGAAGATGGTGGCTATATTCATGAAGTCGCCTATTGAAGATGGAGGCCTTGGACTTTCTTTGACAGAGATTGGATTTGCCAACGGGACGGTCGGAGTGATTGCACTGCTTGTAGGAGGGGTATTAGGTGGCATTGCGATAGGAAACGGTGGTCTTCAGCGATGGATATGGCCTATGGCTGCTTCGCTTGCGCTTCCTTGTATAGTCTATTGCCTGCTTGCAATATGGCCAAATACGGGGTTCCCGATGATATGTGTGGCAGTAGGATTTGAGCAATTCGGCTATGGCTTCGGGCTTACAGCCTTGATGATGTATATGATCTACTTTGCACGTGGCGAATCGGAGACATCTCACTATGCTTTCTGCATAGCGTTCTCAATGGCAGGAATAATGCTCCCGGGCATGGCGGCAGGATGGGTCTTTGAACGGTTGGCAGGGCTTGGAATTGATGGATTCAGCCATGGGAATGCATTTGAGATATATTTCTGGTTTGTGATGGTCTGCTGCTTGACTACATTTGCTGCCTGCCGGATAGCCGGACCGTCAATCCGAGAAATAACATAACGAAGTTGTTTAAACTTATTTACGAATTAAAAAATAACAATGAAGAGTTAAAATAAAGATTCTTTTTATTAATCTTCCGCCAT
>CAMWLX010000337.1 GCA_947175225.1 uncultured Porphyromonadaceae bacterium | reverse complement strand
CCTCCTAAAATCATTCAATTTCCCCCTAATTTGAAAAACGCCCTAAAATCTCCAAATCAGCCCATCTAACTACCACATAACCACTTACATACACCGCCAAAATCCACAAACTATATTTTTCCTATACTTTTATTTGTAGGTCGTAGGAAACCCTTTGGACAGATGTAACAAAGTGACCCACGCTATGAGCGTGAGAACCACTATGCCAATCCTTGTCCTTGATGAATTTCCTACGTTCGCAATCACAAGATTGAGCATAACGCTTCCGATTTTTTCAATATGTCGTGGAAAGACGTTAGTCAATCCGAATGCAAAGATACGAAATTATTTTGATATTTTAACTATTTGCGTGATACTCTGCGCTATATTTGTCTAAGGCATTTACATTACTTGTTCTTCTGTCGATTGACTATTATCCGTTCAAAATTATCCTGTCCCCACTTCATTAACGCTTCCACATGGGGCAACAGTGTTTTACCGAAGTCTGTAACAGAATATTCTACACGTGGCGGCACATCGGGAAACAGCTCACGTCGGATTATGCCATCAAGGGTAAGTTGTTTCAAACATTGTGACAGCACTTTCTCACTTAATTTTGCGTACAAAATTACAAAAAATAATCGAGATATGATATATCCACAGTTACATTTCGACGGCCAGATATGGCGTCCTCCATACGAAGCAAATTCACAGCTCCTGCAAGTAACATCGGGCTGCACTTGGAACATGTGTAAATTCTGTAGCCTTTATCACGGCACACCATTCCGGATGTCTCCAATTTCTGAGATAGAAGAAGACCTGAATGTCATTCGCCAGTGGCAACCGCGGGCAAGACGGTTGTATCTGACAGGAGCAAACCCTTTTGTCTTGTCATACAATAAACTTATGGACATTGCGATTCTTCTTAGGAAATATCTGCCTGATATGGTTTCTTTCGGCATGTTCGCCCGGGTTACGGACATCGCTCCTAAAAGCGTTGAGGAACTGAAGAATCTTCGCCACATGAAACTTGACAATATCAACATCGGAATGGAGACCGCTCACGATCCGACCTTGGAACACATGAACAAAGGTTACCATGCCTTGGATATTCTTGAACAGCTCTCAAAACTTGATGAGGCTGGAATAAGATACAATATCGTATATCTGAATGGATTAGGAGGAAAAGGACAAGGAATAGAGTCGGCTGTTGCTACAGCTGATGTTCTTAACAGACTGAATCCTTTTATAGTAAATATCGTTTCACTTACTATATTCCCTGAATCCCGGCTTTATAAGGAACTGCAAGATGGAACTTATATAGAAGAACCCGAAATTGAACGGTTGATTGAGATTAAAACACTGATCAACAATCTAAACATAAAGACTAATATCCTGTCAAACCATATTTCCAACACAGTGCCACTAACAGGTATATTGCCAAAAGACAAGGCAACGATACTCCGGCAACTTGACAAAGCGATAGCAGAGTCCCCCGAACATGAACTCCAAGCCTATCGCAACAGCGTATGGCATCTGTGAAGGTTTCAGCCTCTGTGCAGTCTGTTCAGTCTGCTCATTTTGGGCAGACTTTTAAGACCATGTACCTGAGCTTCAAGTATACCATCCTCCAGATGATGCACGTCAGCGGCCACAAAACCCAAAAGACCTTCATGGACTACATCAAACTATCCTCCGATGACTTGAAAATGGGTGAGTTTCTTTAATTATGCACAATGACGAGCCAAATCGCCGACGAGATAGATGCCATCGCACACGGCACAAAATCCGAGGTATTCTGAATATCTTGTGCCCTGACTTATGCCCCGACTTGTGCCCTAATGGTTGATTACGCTCAAGTTGACATCATAAATGGTCAAAATCGGATATTATTCTAACAATTTCAGTGTGTAGATAGCTGGTATTCAGGAATTATTTAGTAATTTTGTAACATGAACGACTTGACAGTATCAAATATCGAGCGGCAAAACGTTTTGAATAACAATTATGCCCTTCAATCCATCCAAGAGAACTTGGATGTTAATGGTCTGCGTTTCCATGATCAGCTGCTTTTTACCACCAAGATGGTTGCTGAGTTTTATGGTGTGGATGAGCGCACGATAAAACGATATGTGCAAGAGTATGGAGATGAACTTCGTGCTAACGGATATTTTTTAAGTGAGGGCAACTTCCTAAAAGAGCTGAAGTTACATTTTGTTGGGGACATTAATGTCCCTAAGTTCACACGCCAGTTGGGAGTCTTTTCATTCCGCGCATTCCTGAACATAGGAATGCTTCTTACAGAGAGTGAAAAGGCGAAACAATTACGCACTCGTATACTTGATATTGTTATTGCTACGATCAACAGTCGTGCTGGAGGAGGTACCAAATACATTAACTGGCGAGATAGAGATTATCTTCCTACGGCAATCAAGAGTGAAAATTATCGCAAGAATTTCACGCAAGCTGTAGGAAAGTATGTTGATGGGCACCCCAATTATAAGTACGAACAAATAACAGATTTGATATACAAAGCCGTATTCAAGGAGAATGCAAAAGAGTATCGTGAGGTTCTGCGTTTGCAAAACGAGGAAAATGTGCGTCATACTCTTTATGCAGAAGTGCTACTTTGTATTTCCTCATTTGAGAATGGAGTTGCTCATCAGATAGAGAAACGTTATTCCGATAATGGCAACAAACAGTTGTCAATAGAAGAAGTCAAGGTGATAATTGATGAATTAGCCGCCGTTCCTATGATGGAGCCATTTATCCATGATGCCAGAACAAAAATGGCATCCCGGGATGTTGCATTTCGTGACGCATGGCATGGTAATCTCGCGGAGTATCTCAGAGCCGTTACTCCTGACGAGTTCGATAAGTTTATCGGTGATGCTTCGATTGACTTTGACAATATCCTTGAAGCCAACCGTGAAGTTCTTAAACGCCTAAAGCAAGCCGATGTCGATGAGTGAGGAATTGAAATACATCAATTATGATGAAGCTCTGGTGGTATATGCTAAGACAGTAGCAGCCAGCGGTGGCGGTCTGCAAGGAGTAAAGGACGAAGGCGGTATTCGCAAGGTTCTTGACTTCGTGCAGAATGACCTGTATTATCCCACTTTCGTTGAAAAACTAACATATCTTGTATTCGGCTTATGCACCGGTCATTATTTCGAGGATTCCAACAAGCGTGTCGCCTTGACAATAGGAGTCTGGTTCCTCGTCCATAATGGCTACTACTGGCACGCCTACAATTTCATGCAGTGCATGGAGGCAATCATCTATCACGTCGCCGCCGGACGTATAGACAAAGACCTCCTTCAACGCATCATCACCTGCTACATGGCAAACGAGGACTATCCCGAAGCCCTCAAACTCGAAATCATCCACGCAATCGAGAGCCAACAGGTTGAAGGTAACCGCTAGAATTGTTACCAAACCAATGATTTTGTAAACAATATAAATCTGTATGTGACACATGAGCAGGATTGATTTTATTGCAAATAGAGCTGATGTAATTAAGAATATTTATACACTTTATTCTTACGCAAATGGATCCAATCTTGAATATAAAGAATGGGCAATTCAAAGATTCAAACAAGGCCGATGGTATGTTGTTGAGCCGTTTGGAGATACTCTTATGTTTGGCCCAAGTCGTTTTGTAGGTTATAGGGATAATAGTATCGATAAACATAGGATTGACCACGGAGATGGTACACAAACTAACCAAAAATTTCGTGAACTAAAAATCTATAAAGAAATTGATGACCCCTATCTGTCATTAGAATTCACACATTTTATGAATGCACTAGGGATAGAAAAAGATAGTGCAAAGTTTTTTATACCATACGATTTAAACATAGCAGACCTTAAAACTGCACATTCATGTTATTTTATATGTCCTACTCATTGTGATGGCCAAAAGAAGGAGGCGTGGAAAAACTTCTTGTCGAAAAGTATAATGGCGATTGGTTGGGATGCTACTGATTATTCGAGTTTCTCTTTAGAAGATATACAAAAAGAATATACTGATGATCCTAAAGCAATTTCAGCCTTTAACCTTATAAAGCAAATTAAGGCAGGTGATATTGTGTGTTGTACCAATAATAATTTTGGATTATGGGGAATAGGAATTGCCCTATCTTCTTATAAATTTGAAAAAAATATCCATTATGCCGGTATAGATAGTGATGGTAACGAATCCTACTATTCACATTATATAGATGTCGCTTGGTTAAGACACGAATGTAATAATTATATCCCGACACAGGATTTGAAAATTAAATTACCAGAGAAACAATGGGTGCCTTATGGCACTTTAACGAGAAAAGATGTCATACCTGAATATATCAGAAATTTCTTATTAAATATCAATAGAGATAAAATGGAAACTACAGATAAATACAAGAAATATATAGCCTTGTTAGAGGCAAATAAAAATATAATATTAACAGGTGCTCC
>CAMWLX010000336.1 GCA_947175225.1 uncultured Porphyromonadaceae bacterium | reverse complement strand
ATTATCAACAATATAAACTTGTAAATCATCATTTGCAAGTTCATTTACAAGTTGAATTTTGACTTTTTCAAGAAGAGTAGTGTCTTCAACTTGATTAGCCTGAGATATATCATTTTGTCCGATCATATCTTCTCGGCATGGAATAGTCATGAGGAAATAGGTGCGGTCATCATCTGTTTCAATGGTAGCCGGAGCATTACCATTAAGCCTAAGATGCTTTTGGATGGTAGGAATACCTGTGGCGGATAAGCATGTTATATTACTATTATTGTGTCGATTCCCTCCATAATTGAAGCCGTTTGAGTTAAAGCGACTACCATCTTCTGGAAATGGCGGATGTCATTTCCAGATAGGGCTTTGCCGTTTCTGTCCTTGAGCCACTTGTCTAGCGGTTGATAACCTGATATTACCATTTCCCATGCGGTCTTAGGGACATTATCGAAATATCTACATTCGTTTATCCACACTTGGCCAATCCCGTCAGAAGTCGGTATAAATTTTCTTCTGGTGACAGTATCATTGCTCTCGGTGACCGGGTAACTTGTAATGAAATCTCTGACTGAAATATTATTAAGTAGGTGCAGCTCCCTCAGTCTTTTCCCTTTATCTACCAAATCGAAGAAGTATTTTTGATTATTGGGATAAGGAATTATCGGAAATCCATTCTGAAGGAATTGATGATACTTACTTCTATATCTTGATGAGTGCAATACCGCGTAGATATAATCGATTATATCCTCACCGAGAAATCCTCCTTCAACACGCTCATTGTCATCTTCAGCTTGTATTTTCAAAGATAATCTGGCCTCCAAACGTTCGATAATCTCAGTATTTAGATTGAATACTCTCATCCCTATTTCATCATAGATGTATAAGGGAAAGAGATAAGCACCTCCTCTTGGATTGACATTTTTATCTGTGGGAAGATCGGAAATGTAGACAAGAGACCATTCTGCATTGCCTATCGCCGTCCCCTGCCTGCCTATACATAGAGTCAAGTTTTCTCGGTTCAAGAGGGATTCCTGAATGAGGGGTCGAGGGTAGTTCATAACCTGCTTTAGAATATATGAATATCTTATGTCAAATGGTCTATAATATACTTTTGATAAATATTTGTCTATTTGATTATGATTCTTCAATGACTTCCTGGAAACAGGCAGTTTCCAGTCTCTTGAGTCCTTAAATCCATATTTTGTAATAACTTCCTCATCGGGCATGGATGATTTTAAGTCTGACATCATCCGCTCAGCTTCTTCTTTTGTATAGTGGATAACCGCGCTGTCATTGCCGGTTGTAAATCCTTGAGCATAGTTTACCATTAGATCCTCCAACCGGAATCCACTCTCATATTGGTTCTTCAATTCCTCAAAATCTTCGCTTTTGGGTTCCAGTTCATAGAAAGGAGGAACAGGCGTAACTTTCTCAAAGTCTATATCTTTTAGATCATGGCTTTTGAGATAATCCAGTTTTCGCTTCCTAGAACCGTAAATGTCCTTATAGTACACCTTTGCTAAATTTGATCTGTCATCGGATCTCTTTACAAAGATATTAATGCTCACTCCGACCTTGATGTCAAAAACATTCTCATCTTTGTCGGCATCCGTCAACTCTTCAAATTTTGATGAGCCATGAAGATTAATGACGTATATTTCATCGAAATCACGCAATAATTCATATCTCATCCCACGAAATATATTGGTCTTTAAAAATGTATTGCCGCAAATATAAGCCATTACTCCCGTCTTTGTGCGGTTTACAAAGTTATGACCCAGGCGGATAAACTTGCAATAATCATTATTCAGACCTTTGGAATTCTTTTCATCTAATGTGTTCCTGTATTTGAGAGTGCCTCCACGCGTTTTCCCTGCTACCTGCTTATCTTTGCCGGGCTCTTGTTTGTAATCATCCATGAGATTCATGATCCAGGCTCCTTTATTGGCAGATTTCTCCTTATATGGCGGATTACCAATTATTACCATGATGGGACTTTCACGTTTTACCAGACTTGCTGCATTTGATTCATCTGTTATGTAACGGGCAAAATCAAGAGTCTCTTCTGGATGGTCTTCTTCAAGCGAATTGGTCAGATAAATATTCAACCGATCTGGAACCTGAACATGGGACTTATCAAGATCCAAAGCGGTCGCAACCTTTAAATGTGCCATAGTATAGGGTGCCACAAGATACTCAAAACCATTCATTCTTGGAATGATATGGTCCACAACGTCAGCAGACCATAGGCCTTCTTGACCGACATAATTCGCCTTAATTTTCTTTACGGTTTCAGCTAGAAATGTACCGGTACCGGTTGCCGGATCGAGAATCTGCACTTTGTGCCAATTTGTTCCTTCTATGAAGCGATTGTCAGCCAATCCCTCTTCAATGCCAAGTTTAGTTTTCAGAAGGAGGTCGACTGAATTTACAATGAATCCTACTACTTCATTTGGAGTATACCATACGCCAAACTGCTCTCTGAGGCGAGGATCATAAGATTCAAGAAAATCTTCATAGAAGTGAATCAATGGATCCTTTTTATAAGATGTTAAGATTTTCTTGATGTCAGAGACTTTAAACAGCAATACCAAATCATGAACTATACCTTTTACATAGGGGTGTAGATGAGCCAAGGCAAGTTCCTTAAAGATTTTCTTAAGAAAAGGATTTATACTGGGAATGAGGTCTCCTGCCTCCAATAACGAAAAACCGGATGGATTCTTGGTATTTATTCTCGCTACAAAAAGTCCATATAACACAGTTTGGGAATAAAAATCCACAAATTGCTCCATAGTCATATCATGGACTAAGAATTTTTGGAATGTCTGTAGTCTACCCCATAGTTCTTTATCTTCTTGTGACTGATCAGAAGGCGCAAGGCTCATTGCATTCTTCAGAATATGAGCCATGAGTGTGGCTTTTTTAGCCATTTTTTCAACCAAACGACCTGCACTTCTTATTGGTTGAGGATTGGCTTTACCCAGCCTATTCATTATTTCTATGAAATTGGATATTTGAACAGGGTCGTCACAATATATAACATGACCATCCGACACATTCCCGATAGATGCGGATAATGTTTCTATTCCGTTCTCATAAAGAATAATCGAAAGATAGTCAGTAAAGGCTATGGTGGACATAGCGTTTTTATAACGATCAAATTGAGGTTTGTTGCGGGTGACTTTAAGGCCTCTTAAATCGTTGTCTCCAATATTTTTTGCTTCTATGAATGCGATGGCGGTATCGCCTTTAAGCAACTCATAATCTGGAGCTCCGTATATTTTTCGCTTCGGTTCATTGATAAGTTGATAACGACTTTGGCGATCTAATCCTCTTAGTTCACTGAATTGGCCGTTAAGGACATCCTCACACAATCTTTTGAATTCACCACGATAACTGTGTTCGGTTGCTTCTCCTGATGAATAAATTTTATCTATTTCGTCAATATATGTTTTAATCTTGTTTTGCATGGCTAATGTTCCAAAGCTCAATATTGTGTGTTTAATTCCCCCGAATTCGGGGGAATTAAAAATACAAGACGGTTTATTTAAGATATTTAGGATTCTGTAAATGCTCTAATTTACTGAATTTATTATTGATGTCGGAGGCATTGAATCGTGCTAACTGCTCTTTTGCTGCTTGATGAAGAATTGGTTTCCGCTGCTGTAGGTCAACCATTCCTTGTTTGATTAGCTCTGCATTAAGCGCCTCCATATTGGCAAGTACTGCCAGTTCGCTAAGAGTGGCTGCATCTCGCATATTGAGTCCTTGATTTTTTAGATCGGGATTGGCCTTTTCCCATTGCTTGGCCGTACAACCGAAGACTACGAGATTAAGCGTATCGGCTTCCGTAGCATATGTCCATTCATCTCTAAGTTTCCTGAAAGAGAACTTCGGAAGCACATGTTTTTTAACGGCATCAGTTTGGAGAGTGTAATTCACCTTTGATAGGATTCTCCTGACATCCCATTCCTTCAGACGTTTATCGGAAAGTAATAAATTGAGATTCTGATATTCTTTGATTAGATATAGTTTAAAAGTCGGGTTAACCCATGATCCAAACTCAAAAGCTATATCTTTGTGAGCATATGTTCCTCCATATCGACCAGCCTGGGCGATAAGTCCGATGGCTCCGGTTTTATCAACCCATTGTTTTGCGGATAGAGCAAACCGATTCAGCCCTGATTGGTTGAATATCTCATTGTAAGCCTCTACATTGAATTTTGGATTATTCAACTGCTCCCACAATCCCAAGAATTCAACAGTATTTTTATTTCTAAGCCATTTTTCAACAAGAGACGCTCCATTTTCAATACCTTTTACCATATCGGTAAGGCAGATATAGTCTTCGCTATCAATTCTTTTAATATTAATAGCCTTATCCAGTACCTTTAGAATAAAATTTTTCATATAATCCTATTTTTATGCAAAGGTACAAATAATTTTTTAATTACGCAAATATGCGG
>CAMWLX010000335.1 GCA_947175225.1 uncultured Porphyromonadaceae bacterium | reverse complement strand
CCGAAAATGTGGTGTCCAAACGTATCAAAACGCTCAAAAATGCGGGCTGATTTGGATACATCTAACTGAACACCCTATCTAATAAGTATTCCATTTTTACTGTAAACCTGCAATAAAAATGGATTTACTTTATAACTTACATATTAATAGCAACTTGATGGTATAATGAAGAGGATATAAAAATTTTTCTCCATTGAGAGGTTAGTTTTTTCTCGAGTGAGGGGTCATATATATGTATGACGACAAAAGATGACATAGAACTGCTTTTCCGCACGCATTATGCGGCGATGTACCGGCTTGCGATGCTGATACTTCGGGACGGCGATGTGGCAAGGGACATAGTGCACGATGTCTTTGAAGCCCTGCTTGTTTCCGGAAGGTCTGACGTGTCTGCCCCATATCTGCTGACGGCAACACGTAACCGATGCCTGAAACATATCCGCAGTCTCTCGGCAAACGACCGTCTGAAAGAGGTATATTCAGTAGATGAGAGTGAAATAGAGGATGAGGAATGGCCCGACGACGAGACCATCGCCCTGATTCAGAAAACGGTTGCATCTGACCTTACGGATTCCTGCCGACGTGTCGTGGAGCTGCGGTTCTCCGAGGAGAAAAGCTATCATGAGATATCGGAAATCCTCAGAATAAGCAAGGTTGCCGTCTATAAGCATCTCCGTCATGCAACAGATGTCTTACGTAAAAAACTTTCTCAGAATGGATAAGATAGACAGATTCTTAGACGCCATCGAGCATCCGGAGCGTTACACTCAGTCAGAGATTGAGGCGATGCTTCAGGATCCGGAGGTCAAGGAGATGTTTGATTTGCTCGACAAAACTAAGTCAAGTCTCCAGACACTCCAGACCCCCGACATAGAAGCTGAATGGAAGAGATTTGAAGAGAATCACCCAATGTCCGAAAGGAAACATCGTTTCTGGCTGGCAGGCATAATGTCAAGGAACATTGCTGTGACCATAGCCATAGCCATCGTCTCGTTCACCGCCGTAGCCGCTATTGTCGGCATAGGAATAAATCACCTCAACCAGCGGCATGAAGCATCACGTCCGGATGATGCCAGGACGGAATATGCCGAAATAATTGCCAAGCCGGACAGCGTAGTGTCATTAGAACTGGACAAAGATAAAACACCTAAGATTATAGTGTTCGACAATGAGCCTCTTGAAACCATAGTGGATAGGATTGCAGGGTATTACGGCTGCAAGGTGGAGTTCGGCAACGAGGCATCCAAATCCCTGCGTCTGTATTTCCGATGGAATCAGGAGAATACCTTAGAGGAAGTTGTCGAGTCGCTCGACAACTTCGAGCAGATCCATATCGTAATTAAGGATAAGACCATTAAAATTGACTGACACCATGTTGCGTATTATTACCATTATAGCAGCGGTCATGACTTTTCTAATGGCCGATGCCGAGACCTTCTCATACCGTTTCAACTCCACTCCGCTTCCAAAGGCCATAAGGGAGATAATGGAAGGTCATCCCGAACTTGACATAAATTTCATCTACAATGAACTTGAGACCTACAGGACAAGCGCCACCGTCAAGACCGACGATGCCTACGACGCCCTGCGCCAAGCAATCGGTTTGAACCCTGTGACAGTGACAAAAGCCCGTAATACATTTTATGTCGAAGCCTTACAGCACGGAAAGTATATCTATACGGGAAAAATAATCGGTTCGGACAACGAACCTGTTGTAGCCGCCACCATAATGCTTTTAGCTCCAAAAGACTCCACTGTCCTAACTTACGGTATCTCGGACACAGAGGGACGGTTCTCAATCCCCTGCGACCGAAAGGGCGTTTTAGGCAAGTTGACATGCCTCGGCTATAAACCCAAAATAGAAACATTCAACAAATTTTCGCTTGGAACTATCATCATGGAAGAACAGGCTGTTTCATTAGGCACAGTTACGGTAGAAGCCGATAATGCACAATTATACTCTGATAAATCCATATATAGGCCTTCTGAAACTCAGAAGAAAGCTTCCATGTCCGGTTCAGATCTCCTTAATCATATGGCCATTCCCCAATTAGGAATTATCTCGGGAAATTCCATTGTTACTAACGGTGGAAAACCGGTAGCGGTATTTATCGACTATCTCCCTGCGACAGAGAAGGATCTACAGGCTATGCGTGTATCTGACGTCAAACGAGTGGAATATCTCGAATATCCTTCTGATCCGCGCTTACAAGGAAGTGCCTATGTAATCAACTTCATCATGCAGCAATATGAATATGGCGGTTATGCCAAATTATATGGGACCGGTAGTTTTCTTAACGGCCATACGGAACAAGGCATAGCAAATGTCAGGATGCAGTATAAACGGATGACATATGACCTTATGGGATCTGCCTATGATCATGGAACCAATCATTCCGGAGAGGAGATGAAGGAGACATTCCGTATACCGCAGGAGGACGGTTCGATCAATCAGTTTGTACGAAGATCAGAAATAACCGAGTCAAAACAAGAACGAGAGAATTATTATCTGATTTTCAGGGCTACATATAATTCTGACAAGGTTCAGGCATCGTCACTGATAAACACCAACCTTGATCGACAGCCCAATACAGTTCAAAATGGAATTGTAAGATATTCTCCTGAAATAGCTCCAAATTCAGAGTTTAATTCTACTACAAGCAAATTTTCAAAGTTTATCTCCTACGACGGTTATTACTTCTTTAGTTTACCTAAGAGCAACTCTTTGACCTTTACTCCCAAATACAGTCTATCGCATACTGAGCAAAACAGCAGTTATCTGGAACAGGGATATTCTTCTATCCGAAACTCGGCAACCGACAATACCAACAAATTGTCAGCAGATCTTAAACTGAAACATGATTTAGGCAGATTTGGTAGCCTTTTAGCTTATGTAAAAGGTTCGTATCAATACAATCGCACACTTTATTCTGGAACGGCAAATGCATTAGACCGTGCAAAAGCCACAAGATTAGGACTTGGTGTAAATTACGAGTTTTCTTTCAATAATGTACGCAGTCATATTGGTTTTGGTTGGGATTGGGATAAACTCCAGTTCGGACAGAAGACAGATGGACGAAATGCCCCTTCATTCGATCTGTCGGTACACTATGTGCCTAACAGGAAGCATTCTATATCTGCCATATTTCAAATGGAATCATGGCTGCCCTCACCAAACTTCAAGAGCGACCAGATAATAACGGCTTCCCCGTTTTTGAAATATACCGGTAATCCCAATCTTACAACCGCAAAGAGTTATGATTTTGATTTCAACTATACATGGGTGCCTAACAACAATTACAGTTTAAGCGCTTATGGATGGGGATGGATTGTAAAAGATCGTTATGCTTACGATTATGAGCCTGATGGTCAGGGTGTGATTCGTACCATTAAACAGCCAATGGGATCCTATGCGCAAGGTATGTATGGTATTAAAGGTACTGCCCGCTTATTGGATAGATCAATGGTTCTGACTGGGAATCTTAGCCAGTTATTCAACCATAATGGCCGACCATACAATGTCAACCATTTCCACCTATATTATACTCTTCAAATGTTCTACTATTTGAAGAACTGGAATTTCGGTCTCACATATGTATCTACAGTCGGAACATGGGACGGTATGATGAACGGGATATGGCAACGAGACAAAGATAATTATTATCTCAATGTGGGATGGTCAAATTCTAATTGGAAACTCTCGGCTATGATACGAAATATTGCGCGGTGGAATTGGAAGAGTTCACAAAGGATTATGAACAGTGAATTTTATAGCACCGATGAAACGCTTATCAATGGAAATTATCACGCTACCATAAAATTCACAGCCACTTATACCTTCGGATTCGGTAAAAAAGTCAAGAGGGATAATGAGCCGCAGGCATCCGGTTCTGCATCTTCCGGTATCTTGAAATAAACGGTTTTTCATATTAAGAGAAAACCCTTCGGCAGTGATGACGAGAGTTTCTTTTATTAAGATACTCGTACTTATTAAATTATACTGTCTAATTGCCATCATACCCATCTGGATACGGCACTGAAATTGTTTCCTAAGAAATAGGACTTTTCTTTTATATTTGTGTCTTACTAATGAAACAACAAATAACGAAACAAACAATATGAAACATGCTTTATTGAAATTAGCATTAGCCTGTTTATTGGCATGTCCGCTAAGCGGACATGCGCAAGCTTGGAATTTTGGTGTAGAGGCAGGATATGTAAATAACACCCTTGCCGTAGAGGAATACGAATCTAGCGCCCACAACGGCTTTAAGTTCGGTGTGAACGCTGAATATACCCTTGGTAATCACGTCTCTTTTGAATCCGGGCTTGCCTATATCCGTAAGGGTGCAACTACATCTGGAAACAATATGTTGCACTCCAGAATCAGCTCCATAAAATTTGCTGAGATGAACTATCTTCAGATTCCTCTGATGGCAGGGTATAAGTTCGACTTAGGCA
>CAMWLX010000334.1 GCA_947175225.1 uncultured Porphyromonadaceae bacterium | reverse complement strand
TCTATCACACTCCCGTCACGATTGAAGAAACTCACAAAGACGGAGTAGACCGCACTGTCCTCACTCTTTCCACCGGAGGCAACGAGCAAGACATAAAAGCCATGCTCGAACTCTACGGTGACATGATTCAGACTCTTGAACTCCAAACCGATCAAGAAACTACCCAGAAAACGGATAAAACTACCCAGACAGCAGCCCAAATCGACCAAGAAACTACCCAGACAATGTCCGAGACTACCCCAAGTGGACCCCAAATAATTCAACAAACGACTCCTATAGAGCCTGATAGTACCCAGACAACTACCCAAACTCACCAAAAAACTACCCAATCAGAGGACCATGCTACCCAGACAGAAGTCCCTCTAACTACAACAGTTCAAGAACAAATTATTGAAGAATTGAAAAAAAATCCAAATTTAAGCAGAAAAGAACTGGCAAAGATAATCACGTCTGTTACAGAAGATGGCATCAAGTACCATCTGAAAAAACTGCAAGAGAAGGGGGCCCTCAGACGTGTTGGGGCTAACTTTGGCGGGCATTGGGAGATTCTTAAATGAGGTTAAGTATCCACTATAAACGTAAAGATTAAAAGGTTTATTAAAATATGACTATTATGGAGAGTCTATCTACAGAAGTAAAAGAAAAAGATATTGAAGAAGGAATAAAATTAGATTGTGGCGTTATCTATAGCAAAGATGGTACACGACTACTCCATTATACTAATTACGATAATCATAATGCAGAATCATACATTATTAGAGAAGGAACTCAAATAATATGTAATTCAGCTTTTACTTCAAGCAAACTAAAAAGAGTAATTTTGCCTGATTCGATAATTGCTATAGGGGATAATGCGTTCCAAGATTGCAACTATCTAAAAGATATTAATATTCCGGAAACCTTGCTAAGTATTGGCAGGAATGCATTTTCTGATTGTTGGTCACTGGAAGATTTTTATATCCCAGATTCCGTAAAATATATAAAAGAAAATCCGTTTTTAAGATGTTATAATTTAAATCTAAGACGACTATCATCAAAGCATTTTCGAGTAATAGATCAAATGCTCATTGACCATAGAGGTCTATTAATTTCATGTGTGAATGATACCAACATTATTTGTATTCCCAATGGTGTCACAGCAATTGGAGACAATGCTTTCGATGATCTTAGTACTAACGAAGTTGTAATTCCTAATTCCGTCACTTCAATAGGTCGATTCGCTTTCTATGGTTGTACTCTTTTGAGCAAAGTAAAATTCCCAGATTCTTTAGTATCTATAGGAGATTATGCATTTGCCGAATGTCACACATTGATAGACCTAAATCTTTCAGACCTTGAAATAAAGATCGGCTATTGGGCTTTCTCCCACTGCTATTCTTTAAAGAGGATTAAACTGCCAAAGTCTTTTGATCATATAAATATCAATCCTTTTGTTGGTTGTTATAATCATAATATGCAAGTATGTATTCCTTGTCAAGCGAAGTATTATCTTATAGATCATATGCTCATTGATTTTGACGGCATTCTCATATCATGTTTTAAGGATTGTGAGAATATTGTAATACCCAATTGCGTTAGGTCAATTGGCAAATACGCTTTTTATGAGTGTAAGTCTCTAAAAAGCGTGTATATTCCAGATTCTGTAAAAACTATAGAGGATTTTGCTTTTGCCGATTGTGAGTCACTAACTAGTATAACTATTCCAAAGGGTGTTACGTACATAGGAGATTATGCATTTTCAAGAGAATGTGTCGAATCTGATATAAAAATATTTTTGAATGATTCTACTAATTTTAACCCTAAGTCATCTGGAATAGGCTTATTCTCAGGAAACATAATATTAATAAATAGAAATTACTAAGAATCATAAAATAATGACAATTGTTGATCAGATTATTTTGGTCTTTCAGTTCTTGGATTTAAGTATATAAAGTCACTCTATGACTGTTTTGCGGAGTGAAACAGCGATGAAATCGCTCCGACGCGCAGGGGTCGGCAAGTCACTTTTGTCATGACAAAAGTACAACTTGCTTGGGAATTCCTGCTACGGTGCGGAAAGTCATTGAGGGGTATTTTATTCCGTAAAGATACATCGGAATCTTGGATTCCGAAGAATTGTACAACATCAAACCTTCATTTCCCGGTTTCTTTTTTCCGATTATTCGGATTGCCTGATGGCAAGGAGATCAGGGATGAGCAATAATTGGTGTCAATATCTCTGTGGTCATATTACTGACAAATCCGAATCGCTGATTGTAAGGGAAGATTAAGCCATACACATTGAGTTTATAGTATACCCGCTACTGCCATATCCCACAGCCTCGGAACATAAGATATGAGAATCTTTAAGATGACAGATCTTTTGTTCCCTATGCGTTGGATATTTACTTTAGGAAACAGTGTTGAAAAGTTTTCCATAGCTCCGATGCCATAGAATTTGAAATCTATATATACCAAAATCTTCATCAACCGGGCTGACGTCGCAGTTCTGTTTCATTCTATTTTGACCCAAATTAGACCTCAGATTAGACCACTTTTTAGACCCCAATTTAGACCGCTGATTAGACCGATAATTAGACCGCTGAATGAACTGCAAACAACAAAATGAAATTAGCCGATATTCAGCTTGTTGGACTTGGTATAGGCTATTTTGTAAATGTTAAAATTGGGCAGTGTTTAGACCGGTGGACTGACCGCTGAAAAATAGCTTATCAACCGCAAAGATTTACGCTAATTTTGACGGTTGGTCTTTCTTTTCCGTCTTTGCTTTTAGCGTTGGTGGTAGATATAAACCTAACTCCTTTGTCTTAGGCAAATCGAGTCCGAAAAACTCTGGCGAGCCGGGTCTGATGACTTCTTTGCCATCTATCTTTCCATATAGTACCCAGTCAAGCACCTTGCGGTTGGCTGCATCTACTTTTCTGATGTCAAAACGGATATAGATATTGGTGATCCGGTTTCCATATTCATGTCCTAAGGCTTCTGCTATCACTCGGTCGGGTATGTCTATGCTTGATGCGATGGTTGCCCATGAGTGACGTGCCCAATAGGCAGTGAGTTCAGGAAACATCGGCTCATAGATTTTCTTGCCTCCACGTCCGGGCTTCTTATGCATCGGGCCGATCTTCTGAAGCTCTTTGTTCATCTTCCGACGGAAGAATTCGTCGTTGGTCCAATGGTCAAGAACAAATAATAGATAGTTCTCACCCTTATACTTCTCGAACAAATCCATAGCTTCCGGTTCAACTTTCATCGAGTAGAGGTGTCCGGTCTTGGTACGATTGAAGTCAAGTCTGCCGTTTACAATCTCTGTCAATTTTACAAGGTCTATCATATTGACACCCATTAGATAGAACGATAGGCGGAACATGTCAAGATATTTCTTCTGATGTTCCTCACAGGGGAAATAGAATAGCCGGCGTAGTTCTTCCACTGATAGCGACCTCTTCGCAGTCTCGACAGCCTTGATCTTGAATTTACGAAAAGGATAGTGGGTGGTCACTTCATTTTCAATGGCATTGTTGAATACTGCACGAAGATTGCGGAAATGGATATTGCGGGCGTTGGGACTCGGAGAAGTCTTCGCCATGAACGCATTGAAATCGTGTAGCCAGTCAAGAGTTATGTCATCAAACTTCAAGACACTAAGTGCATCCTCCCCGATAAACGCTCTGATGCGATTAAGAGTATGCATATAAACCTCTTTGGTGCTATCTTTCTTAGGGTCTATAAACTTCCGAAAGCGAGGCAGAAACAACGATTCGTCTGATAGATTGGTTTCCTCCGGATGAAGAGTTGCTTCTACTGTAGCTTTCAGTTCTTTTGAAGAAAGACGATTTAGCTCACCTGTGCGTGTGAGTTCGAGTAACAGAGTGCTGACAGTGTTCTTCACCTGATCAAGATAGGTTGTGAGCAGTTGCTTGTCTGGGTGATTACGTATTGTGAGTTTGTCACAGTCCCACTGAGTGGGAAGGAGTCGGACATCAAGTGAGATAAGGACTGTCTGATGCCGATGGGCGATCGCCAGCTTCAGTATTGCCGGCTGACCTTCGCGGGCTTTGCGCCTGTCAAGGTAGAATCTGGTACTTGCCATAACTTTACGGTCGGATTCTTCCGCATGCGAGTTGCACGCACAGTAGCACGCGTTTGTCAGCAACAATGTGCAGGAATGGACAACTTTGTGCAGAAAAATCCTTTTTTTATGGCGTTTACAGCCGGATTTCAGATACTAATAAACCCTGATTTCAAGGTTTTGCGCCTTAAAGTCAGGGTTTTAGTGTTTGTGGTCCCACTTGGGCTTGAACCAAGGACTCCCTGATTATGAGTAGGTGGATAGGGTGAGTTTACAAGAAACTTTGTGATTCTTTATGATTAATCAGTAGTTTGAGTATTAGATATTTGCGAGTGTGAAAAGAATTTTGTAATTTTGCATGAGACCTCTTGAAACTTTGGAGTTGTGTTCAAA
>CAMWLX010000333.1 GCA_947175225.1 uncultured Porphyromonadaceae bacterium | reverse complement strand
ATTTTGAAACAATGAAATTTTTTTGTTACAATTGATGTTTTGAGGCCTTGAATACCCTCGATTCCTATAAAATCCTTATGATTTTCTGGAGAAATAATAGAAAAAGGGGCTTATGAGCCCCTTTTGCGTTGGAAGAATGATTTCATCAGGTCGCCGCATTCTTCGGCAAGGATACCGGTGACAAGATTAGTCTTTGGATGGAGTGGAGATTTGCCTCCATAGAAGGATTGGAAACCTCGTTTGGGATCGTCTGCCCCCCAGACAACCTTCCCGAAGCGTGCCCAGCCGATGGCTCCGGCACACATGTAGCAAGGTTCTACGGTGACATACAAACTACATTCAGGAAGCACTCTGCCTCCAAGATTTTCCTGGGCTGCTGTGATTGCCAGCATTTCTGCATGCGCAGTGACGTCGGTCAGGCGTTCAGTCTGGTTGTGGCCTCTCCCTATGATGCGGTCGTTGCAGACGACTACCGCTCCTACAGGGACTTCATCTTCTGTGAATGCCAGCTCAGCTTCTTTCAGAGCTTCGCGCATCCAATATTCGTCACTTTTTGGTGTCCGCATAATTATCTTCAGCATTATTGACATCTGTTGCGCTACACGCTTCCGCCACCTTCTGCATAAGCCAGCGTGGTGTGGAAGTAGCTCCGCAAATACCGATGCTCTTGGCATTCTCAATCCATTCCGGGTCAAGCTCGGTCTCGTCGGTGATAAGATAGGTCTTTGGATTCACTTCTTTGCACTGGGCATACAGCACTTTGCCATTGCTGCTCTTTGCTCCACTGACGAAGAGGATCACATCATGATTTGCAGCGAATTCTCGCATCTGGGGCATGCGGTTGGCCACCTGGCGGCAGATCGTATCAAACCATTGGAATGAGCCTTCAGTTTTTCGAGCCTTTATCTCAGCTACAATTTCCTGAAATCCTTCGATCGACTTGGTAGTCTGCGAATAGAGCCAGATGTCGCGGTTAAGGTCTACTTTATCGAGATCTGATTTATCTTGGATTACGACTGCGCGACCCTCTGTCTGGCCAACAAGCCCGTTTACTTCCGCATGACCGGGTTTGCCATATATAAGGATAAGGGGATCGTTGTCAGAATCTTTAGCGGGGGCTACTGATTTGTCGTAGGCCACCTTGACACGCTTTTGAAGTTGAAGCACCACCGGGCAAGTGGCATCAATAATCTCAATATTGTTGCGGCGTGCTATCTCATAAGTGGATGGAGGCTCACCATGTGCGCGGAGAAGCACCTTCACATTGTGAAGTTTTGCAAACTCCCCATGATCTACGGTGATGAGCCCTTTCTTTTGAAGACGTTCCACTTCTCCGGCATTATGCACGATGTCGCCAAGGCAGTATAGGACTCCGGTACGTTCCAGTTCCTCTTCAGCCTTGCTGATTGCAGTGGTCACACCAAAGCAAAAACCGCTTCCGTTGTCTATCTCTATCTTAGCCACGTGTCTTCTCCTCAAAAAGTTTTAGAAGCACATCCATCTGCTGCTCGCGGGTAAGGTTGTCGTTGTCAAGCACAAAGGCATTCTCTGCCTTACGTAGTGGCGACTCCTTGCGGGTGGTGTCGATATGGTCGCGCTCCTTAATGTTTGCGAGCACAGCCTCGAAGTCGGAAGGGGTGCCTTTCTCTATGAGTTCGTCATATCTGCGCTTGGCACGTACTTCAGGACTTGCCTGCACAAATACTTTCATCTCTGCATCCGGGAATACTGTTGTGCCTATGTCGCGCCCATCCATGACAATACCTTTATCTTTACCGTATTGTTGCTGGAGCCCGACGAGATAGTGGCGTACTTCCGGAATTACAGCGACGGGGCTTACCCAACTGCTTACTTCCATGCCTCGGATCTCTTTCTCCACGTCTTCTCCGTTGAGAAGAGTGTGTTGGGTTTCATCCGGAGTTATGGTGAAAGAGATTTTGATGAGTGGCAATGCTTTCACCAGCGCTTCTGTGTCGACCCCGGTTTCTTTGTTGGTCATACCATTGCGGATGGCATATAGAGTAGTGGCGCGATACATCGCGCCACTGTCTACATATACATATCCGATTTTCTTAGCAAGCTGCTTGGCCATAGTGCTTTTGCCGCTTGAGCTGAAACCGTCGATAGCTATAGTTATCTTCTTCATTTTTTCTTTGTTGTAGTCTTTTTAGCCGTAGTCTTGGTAGCTGGCTTTTTTGTGGATGCCTCAGATGAACTCTTCTTGGCTGTTGTCTTATTGGCAGTGGTCTTTTTAGCCGGAGTCTTCTTTGGGTCGACTGTTGATGGCTCAGTTTTCACAGTCTCAGCCTTTGGAGCTTCTTGCTTGGCAGCCGCCGGACGGCTTCCCGGCCGTGGCTTTACCATTCGAAGTACCTGAGCAGTGCGGGCAGGAATATACATTTTTAGCCAGCCCTTTCCTGCAGGAGTGTAAATTGGGTCAGGAGTGGTGAAATGATGCACTGAATCATCTATCAGTCCATGTCCGCCAAATTCAAGTGAATCAGAGTCGAGGATCACCTCATATTCGCCGGTGGGAGCAAGGAATCCATAGCCGGGGAACGACTGAGTCGGACTCCAGTTGAATACAAAGATAAGGTCGCCACGCTTGAATGCAAGGACTTGGTCGTCGTCTTTTTCCCATAGTTTTTCTACGGGCTTTGCCTGGAAGTTGTATTGCTTTTCTACAATACCTACCATTGCATTATCGAAACGGTTGAGATATTTATATTTAAGATCCTCGCGGTCTACAAGATCCCATTGGCGGCGAGCATATTTATAGCTCCATCCGTTTCCTTCACGTGGGAAGTCGATCCATTCGGGGTGTCCGAATTCATTACCCATGAAGTTGAGGTAGCCACCATTGATGCTTGCCAGCGTCACAAGGCGAATCATCTTATGGAGTGCCATTCCGCGCTCTACAGTGAAGTCATTGTCGCCGTCCATCATGTGCCAATACATCTCTTTGTCAATAAGACGGAAGATGATTGTCTTGTCGCCTACGAGAGCTTGGTCGTGGCTTTCGCAATATGAGATGGTCTTTTCATCGGCGCGTCGGTTGGTGATTTCCCAGAATATGGACGTCGGATGCCAATCTTCATCTTTCTTCTCCTTTATCATCTTGATCCAGTAGTCGGGGATGCCCATTGCCATGCGGTAGTCAAAGCCGATGCCGCCATCTTTGAATTTGACAGCGAGCCCGGGCATGCCGCTCATTTCCTCAGCTATGGTAATTGCATTTGGATTCACCTCATGGATAAGGAGGTTGGCGAGAGTCAGATAGACGATTGCGTTGGTATCTTGATTTCCGTCATAATAGTCGGGATAGCCTCCGAATGCCTTTCCAAGACCATGGTCGTAGTAGAGCATTGATGTGACGCCATCAAATCTGAAACCATCGAAGCGATATTCCTCTTGCCAGAATTTGCAGTTGCTGAGGAGGAAGTACAGCACGGAATTTTTGCCATAGTCGAAAAGCAATGAGTCCCAAGCAGGATGTTCGCGGCGGTCTCCTTGGTTGAAGTATAGATCGTAGCTGCCGTCGAGACGTCCAAGCCCTTCCACTTCATTCTTTACGGCATGGCTATGCACAATGTCCATGATTACGGCAATGCCGAGCTCATGTGCATCATCGATAAGTTGCTTCAATTCATCGGGAGTCCCGAAACGACTTGATGCAGCATAGAAACTGCTGACATGATATCCGAAAGATCCATAATATGGATGCTCCTGAATTGCCATAATCTGTATGGCATTATATCCGTCGGCTGCTATGCGTGGAAGAATCTTGGTGCGGAATTCTTCATAACTGCCCACTTTCTCTTCCTGCTGAGCCATACCGATATGGCACTCATAGATCAGAAGAGGTTTTGTATCCGGGGTAAAGTCGTTGACTTTGAATTCATATGGATGTTCCGGCGCATATACTTGTGCACTGAAGATCTTTGTATTTTCATCTTGCACCACACGTGTAGCATAAGCCGGGATACGCTCTCCCTGTCCGCCGTCCCAAGTGACGAACATTTTATAGAGGTCGCCGTCATGGAGTTTGTCGGCCGGGAGTTTAATTTCCCATGAGCCGCTTTCTCCAACTCGAGTGAGCTTGTATTCATCGTTGAGTTTCCAATCGTCGAAAGTGCCGATAAGATGTATAGATGTGGCGTTGGGTGCGAATTCACGGAAAACCCAGCTTCCGTCGGGTTGCTTATGAAGTCCGAAATATTCGTATGCGTTGGCAAATTTTGAGAGAGATCCTGAAGCGGCTGTGAGTTCCTTGATTTTTTTGATTACGTCTTCGTGGCGCCCTACGATGGCTTCTTCGAAAGGTTCGAGCCAAGGGTCGTTGCGAAGGATTTCTAATTTTTTCTTTCTGCGGGCCATATGTATTGGATTTAGTTATTTCAGTACGTATTTGGAGGAATGTGAAGAGATTTATAAGTCTTATAAATCTTATAATTACTGCCTATCGTTAAAA
>CAMWLX010000332.1 GCA_947175225.1 uncultured Porphyromonadaceae bacterium | reverse complement strand
TCGTATGCCCATCCGTCGCCACCGATCGCCCAGACTGTCTTTGATGCCAACATATCCCCTTGCTCCAACAATGATCTAAATTCCGGAGATTGCCCTGCCATTGGCTTAAGTACTGAAAGCAATTGATCAGCAAGATCAGAAGAAGCCTCTGCATCATCTCTGCTATTGAGCCAAGCCTCGAGTGATGTCTTAAGATATGCAGGAGTAGATGCAGCAGCAATAAGATCTTTCACACACTTTTCCAAACGACTTCTACGATGACGCATTGCAAGGAGGATACCGTAGCCAAACTCAGCATTATCCTCAAACAGAGAATTTGCCCATGCCGGTCCGCGGCCATCCTGCTCTGTAGCGCAATAAGCAGAAGAAGGATAGTCAGCACCCCAGATAGAGCTACATCCCGTAGCATTGGCGATAAGCAAGCGTGAGCCAAATAGCTGGGTAAGCAACTTGACGTATGGAGTCTCACCACAGCCTGCACAAGCACCCGAGAACTGAAGACCTGGTGTGCGCAATTGTGAACCTTTGACAGAAGCCGCAGGCAGAAGCGATGGCTTAGGATCCACATGAGTCTTCAGCCATTCGAGATTACCCATCTCTCGCTTTAGTACATCTTCCAATGGAGTCATAGTAAGAGCATGTCCCGGGCAAATCAGAGAGCATGAAGAGCACCCCAAGCAATCTTCCGGATAATTCTGTATACGGAAAAGATAGCCAGAGAGTTTTTGAGAGCCATGAGCCTTCTTGGCAGTGATGGCATCGGGCATTTCGGAAGCCTCTGCCGAAGAAATGACAAATGGCCTAATAGCAGCATGAGGACAAACGAGAGAACATTCGGCGCATTCGACACACTTCTCAGCATCCCATACAGGCACACGTGTTGCTATCCTGCGGTGTTCGTATGCTGTGGAACCATTCGGGATCACTCCATCAGGCGACAAAGCCGACACCGGAATGGAATCCCCTTTCCCCTGAATACAAGGATTGTGGATTTTCTCTATAAAACTCTTCAATGCCGCATTCGGATAGACAGGAGCCGGACGGTCTGACGGAAGGTCAGGAGTTGTAGACCATCCTTCGATCGACTGATAATCAATCTCATGGAGAGCATCAAGAGCCATAGAGATTGCCTTGAGATTGCGTTCTACCACTTCACCACCTTCATGAATATAGGTAGTCTTGATTGTTTCTTGCAGAGATTGATATGCTTTTTCAAAGGGCATGATTCCAGCCAACTTGAGCATAACAGTCTCCATAGGCATATTGATATGAGGAGCCAATTTCTCTTTTGCAGCTATAGAATCGGCATCAATATTATAGAATTTAAGTTTCTTATCCGAGATCTGCCGGCGCATCTTCAGAGGAAGGAACTTTATCATCTGATCTGCCTCCCAAGGGGAGTTAAGCACAAAAGTTCCACCTTCGCGTATCTTGTCGAGCATGTCAAAGCGATGGACGTAGGAAGCCTTATGGCATCCTACATAGTCGGCATCCATAATGGAATATGCTGATGAAATGGGAGAATGCCCCACTCGCAACTGCGATATCGTATATCCCCCCGACTTCTTAGCCGAGTAACTGAAATATAATTGGGCATACAAATTAGGATCCTCTGCAAGTACGGAAGCAGCTTGACGAGTACCGCTGACAGTACCGTCATTACCGATTCCATAAAGAATAGCTTGAAAGCAATCGGAAGAATCAAGAATGTCAATGCTCTCACCCGGAGTGAGAGACAAGTGAGTGACATCATCATTGATACCGACCGTAAACACTCGCTTAGGATTCGGGGAAGAAAGCTCATCAAATACTGCCTTGACCATAGAGGGATCAAATTCTTTGCTCGACAATCCATATCTACCGCCAATCACCTTCACATCACCTCGTCCGGCTTCGAAAAGAGCCGTCATAACATCTAAACAGAGTGGTTCGTGCACAGATCCCGGTTCTTTAGTTCTGTCGAGCACTGCGATCGATTTGACAGTTGACGGCAACGCCTTTAGAAAAGCCTCAGTCGGGAACGGACGATATAGACGGACTTTTATGACACCAGTCTTATAACCCTTCTCGCGATTAAGCCACTCGGCAGTCTCAGCAGCAACTTCAGCACCTGAAGCCATAACTACAATCACCCGGTCGGCATCGGGAGCACCGACATAGTCGACCAAATGATACTGACGGCCTGTGATACCTGCAAGTGAATCCATAGCATCTTGCACTATTGATGGGAAGGCATCGTAGTATCGGTTTGTAGCCTCACTGTTCTGGAAATAGACATCCGCATTCTGGGCAGTGCCACGAGTATCGGGATGTTCGGGATTCATCGCCCGGCGACGGAATGCGAGTACATCATCCCACGGCATAATCTTAGCAATGCTATCGTAGTCTATCACATCGATGGTGTCCATTTCCGAGCTTGTGCGCCAGCCGTCGAAAAAATGAAGTACAGGGAGGGAACCCTTAATCGCAGCTATATGAGCCACAACTGCAAGGTCCATAGTCTCTTGGACGGAAGCTGAGACAAGCATTGTGAATCCTGTAGCGCGACATTCCATCACATCCTGATGGTCGCCGAATATTGAGAGAGCATGGTTGGCAAGAGAACGGCATCCCACATGAAAAACAGCCGGCAACAACTCCCCGGCGATCTTATACATATTGGGAATCATCAGCATGAGACCTTGGGAAGATGTAAATGTTGTAGCCAAAGCCCCCCCTGCCAAAGCACCATGAACAGCACCTGCAGCTCCGAGCTCACTCTCCATTTCTTTGACTTCAAGGCGTTGTCCGAATAGATTAAGGCGTCCATTCAAGCCCCACTTTTGAGCAGTGTCGCCCATTGATGCAATAGGAGTGATCGGATATATTGTGGCAACTTCGCTCATAGCGTAAGCCACATGTGCTGCAGCAGTGCAGCCGTCGAGTATCTGTTTATTCATAGGTATCGATTTAATTAAGATTCGAAGATGAACTTATGGGGTTTAGTTTATAGGGAAATAAGGCACAGCGAAATCGGTGGCTTAAAATTCCTTAAAATATAAACACATTATTCAGTCAGATGTTTGTCGGAAATTCAAATTTTTCCTTGCAAGATTATTGCATATTATTCATCATGAGGATCTCGATATTGTCGTCGGCTTAAGGCCCATATCTATTCTATAGGCTATGAGTTCAGCTTTGAGTCTACTTTTTTAGGCTGACGGATCAATTAATTATCTTGCCGTAATAATAGGTGTTCCAAGTGTCTTTAGCATAGCCGTCACTGAGTACCTTGAAGCTGCCGGGATTTGCATCCTTAATCTTAAGCCCATCGAAATAGGCGTTCCAAGTGTCTTTGGCGTAACCGTCACGGAGCACCTTGAAGCTGCCGGGCGATGCATCGGAGATCTTTCGACCGTCGTAATATACGTTCCAAGTATCTTTGGCGTACCAGTCAGACAATACATTAAAGCTATTGCTTGAGGCATCAGGAATCTTGCCACCATTGTAATATACATTCCATGTGTCCTTGGCATATCCATAACCAAGCACCTTGAAGGAATTGCTTGATGCGTCATTGATCACACGCCCGAAATAATAGACATTCCAAATGTCTTTGGCATATCCGTCTTTAAGTATTGCAAAACTTGAAGCAGAGGCGTCCTTAAGTTCACTCCCTTCAAAATACACCTTGCCATCATTGACAAAGTAAGGAGACCTGTGATGATGTCGGTCATGCTGTCCATAGGCATCATGAGTCAGGTGACCGTCATGCCTATCCTGTGCCGACACATCGCCAAATACAAATCCCAATATTAAGAATATCAATAAGAATAGCTTTTTCATAATATCTTTTCTTATTATGACGGTTGAGAATAGTCAAGGTTTATTTTACCCTTGACTATTCTCCAGCAGGCTAATCATAGAGTCACCTACGCTTCAAATCAAAGAACATAAACCTTGTCTCCAAGGGTTCTTTATCAGTTAGCTCCAAGAAATCACGTTCTTCTTGTTCGGTCTTGTACAAAAGTTTAAAGCCATTTTTCTCATAAAAATGCAAAGTCCGAGGATTATTGTATGCATCCACTACAATATTTGAAACGTCAAAACAAACCCTCATACTTAGTTACCTTTTCCAAACAATTTATTATAGAATTTTCGTGATTTCTGTTCAAATTCCATAATCTGTGCTTCACGTTCAGAAGACAGGTGCGGAGTAGGAAGTTTTCCATTCCGCTCAGCCTCCTCAATAAAAGCTCTTGCTGATTCTCCGGTAAGAACAGGAGAAGAATTTATAGTCATTGCCATAATTATTTCTTTTTTATTCGCAAAGATACGTGTTTTTTTCTTTTTATGCAAATCTTCAGTCGTTAAAAACCTCTAATTTCATATCTGTGTGTGTTCCTGAAAAAGGTGGTTCTTCTTCAATTTAGTTGAAAGTTTATGCATAATGTAACTCCGGCAATAGAAATTTTATGAATGCTTGATCAGATATTAGGAAC
>CAMWLX010000331.1 GCA_947175225.1 uncultured Porphyromonadaceae bacterium | reverse complement strand
TCAATCAGGAGAAAAGAGGCAACGTTACGCCCTATGGGTGTGTATTATCTCTCAGTATCTTTGGTAAGTTACCAAAGATATGAAACTTAGATTTTATATGCACAGCGTGGGGCTGGCGTTGCTCGTTTCGATTGACGGGCAATTTCCAGAGCCTTACACAGTGGAACGGGCAACGACTAAGGTTCCACGTTTTTTTGATTTTTTCAAAAAATATTTCAAACGGCCACGCTTTGTCAGTCTGTCGATATATCTTTGCACTCAAAAAAGATTTTGTTATGGAGAAGATTGACTTATATAAACGATATATCTGGCTTCTTAGCTTGATTTATCGTCATAATGGTATAACTCGAGAGGAGATAAATCGACAGTGGAGCCGGTCTCATTTAAATGATGACAAGGAAAATGAACTTCCAGAAAGAACCTTTCATCGTCACAAAAAGGCTATAAAAGACTTGTTTGAAATAGAAATTGTATGCGATCGCCATGGTGAGAAGACCTATCATATTGCAAATCGTGATTCAATTGATGACGATGAGATGAAGATATGGTTGCTGAACACATTTGCTCTGAATAGTCTTTTGTCAGAGAATCGGGATCTACGAAATCGAATCGTGTTTGAAGCAAATCCTTCCGGGCAGAAGTTTCTGACAACTATTATGGAGGCCATGAGAGACAATACGGTCATATCTCTGGACTATCAAAGTTTTCACATGGACCAATCAATTCCTCACGTGATAGAACCCTACTGTTTGAAAATTTACAAACAACGATGGTATGTGATAGGAAGACGGATTGATACAGATAACATAAGAACTTTCGCACTTGACCGAATCAAAGGGATAGAAAGAACCGGAAGCAAATTCAAAGTGCCGGATAATTTTGATGCGGAATCTTATTTTGCGGACTACATTGGGATTACTGTAGATGAAGACATTCCAAAAGAAACGGTACGGTTTATTGCTCGGAATGGTAAACAAGATTATATTCGTTCTCTTCCGCTACATCCGTCTCAACAGGAGATATCTTCGAGGGAGAAAGAAGCGGTATTTGAAATTGTTGTCAAACCAACACCTGACTTATTTCAAGAGTTTCTAAAGTTCGGAAAGGATGTAAAAATTCTTGCTCCAACTTGGTTTGAGGATAAGATGCGTGAGATATGCTCGGCAATGAAAAACAATTATAAAATCAAATCATCATGGCAGGAAGAATAACACCCGAGAAAATCACAAATTTGTCAATGTGCGAGATATTTGTGTTTGGCAGTAATCTCATGGGTCATCATCGTGGGGGAGCCTCACGTATGGCACATGAGCATTTTGGCGCGGAATGGGGCGTTTGTGCAGGACGCACAGGAAAATGCTATGCAATCCCAACAAGCCATCTGACAATTGATGAAATCAGACCATATGTAGATGATTTCATAGAATATGCAAGATCGCATCCTAACAATAGATTTTTGGTGACGAGAATAGGATGTGGCTCAGCAGGGTACACGGATGAGGAGATAGCTCCTCTTTTTCAAAAGGCTATTGACTTATATAATATTACACTTCCTAAAAAGTGGATATGGATTATTAATAAAGAGCAATTTGTAAGTGCTGTTGCATTTGGAATCGTGCCGGAGAAAAAGATGGTCAAGATACCTAAGGCCATTACCGAAGAAGATCTCAAGCAGTTATGTGAGGAATATAAATATATCATAGGGTCGCGGGTTCTCGCAGCTCCCAAACCGGAAATACGTATAAGATATGTAATAGACCGTGACCGTTTCGGTTATGCAGATTTTGGAGATTTCTTTTTCTGGAAGACCGGTGATTTATATGTCTGGACTCGCAATAAGGAATTTGCTGGAGATCATAATCAAGACATAGTTGAGGATTATTTCGGAGATGAATGCCGTGGACGTGGATATTGTCATCGCGTCATATTTGCTGGAGTAAGGACTTCATATCGGGATACAAATGGTGAATACATTTATACAGGCGATGTGATAGAGATGGAGTTGAAGGATGGAGGCTCGGAATATACATTCGCACTCGGCACTCTTGGTAAAAATGAAGAAGGAAGGGAGGCGTACTATGCCTTTGTCCTTGATAATCAATGCATACTTCCTGAAATGTGTCGGAAAATGAAGAGAGTTGGAACTGTCTTTTATCAACTTGATTGGTGTGAGTATCCTGTAAGTATACCGGAGAGATGCTATAGATTCCAGCCATGGCATCCTGATGACCTTACAAAGGAGGATCGTCTTGTTATGTCTCATTATACACCAAATTTTGATCAAGAAGTTTGGAAATACTATGCGAATGAAGTATTAGAGATAGAATATAATTGGAGAAAATGAAAGAAAAAACTAAAACAAAAATGTGGTCATATAAGATTGTCCACGACACATTGTTTGCTCCCAATCCTCTTTGGGGAGTTCTTACGCTGGCAACATGTAAGCCAACAATTCGTCGTAGTCCCAATAGCATTAAGGGTACTTGGATTGCCGGTTGGACCGCATGCACAACTCACAATTTAGAAGTTTATGGTGGTGGAATCGATAGATGCGATCCAGGTCAAGAAAAGCTAATTTATCTTGCGAAAATAGATGAGCAGATTCCTTTGGATGAGTATTGGAAAAGATTTCCGGAAAAACGTAATAATCCCAATGTGACAGTATTTGATGCTCGATGGTCAGGAGATAACATATATCATAAAGATAACACAGATGCAGAAGGCAATGTTATTGCAGAGCCCAATACTTGTGATCATGAAGGTGCAGAGGTTGCGAAACGTGATTATCTTTATGGAAAAAATGCTTTGATCTGCAATGAGTTTTATTACTTTACTCGAGAGAACCGACTTGACGTACCTGAATATTTTAGGTCCCTTGTACATAAGGCAAAAGGTCAGAGCTTATTAAAGAATGAGCCTCTGATTGATGAATTTATTGAATTTGTTCGCGAATCTGCGAATAAATTAGGTGTAGAAAATGGTATAGTAGGGAAAATTCCTGTAAATTATCCTGATATTTCTGTTTCTACGGATACTCTCTCTGGCAAACTGTCAGATAATCCACAAGTAAAAGTCAAAAAGAAAGGATGTGCTAAATGAAAGTCAGTTTCAGTAGAAAGGGTTTTGATTCCAAAAATGGAGGTCAGCCTAACGCAATTCTTCCGGATGGAACACTTCTACCATTTCCAATACCTGATGGTACTGGAATTGATTGTTATGATTCACTCGTGCTTGAAGAACATTCCTATTACGATATAATTTCAGAATTAAGACCTCGTACAAAACTGAAAAAAGAAGATCTATGTCATCTTGATCCAGATCTTAGAAAGGATGTAAAACTGAGAAAAGATGGTTGGAAACCTGCTTTTGGACAGGCTGCTCAATCATTGTCTGAATTAAACAACAGGGATTTTGGTGTAAGTGATTTATTCTTGTTTTTCGGTTGGTTTCGTGAGACTGAATATGTGAATGGTAAGATAAGATACAAACAAAACACACCTGATATACATCTCATTTATGGATATATGCAGGTCGGAGCCATATTAAAAGCTCATGATGATATTCCGGAATGGTTAATGGAACATCCTCATGCACAGAGATTGAAAGAAGGGAGCGTAAGCGATGTAATCTTTTTGCCTACTGAGCATCTTGATTTTATGACGGATGCTCCAGGAGCTTCTATGTTGAAATTCTCTCCGGAACTCATACTTACCGCTTCGGGTATGACTCGCTCTAAGTGGAAGCTACCTGACTTCTTTAAAGAAATCAAGATTGGTCATTCTCCAAAGCAACCGGAAAATAAGGAATATTTCCAATCTGCCACAATAGGACAAGAGATGATCTGGGAATGTACAGAAGAAGCAATAGAATGGATTAAAAAAATCTGTCAGTTGCGATAGAATTCAAGATATTTATTAGCAAATATTGTAAAAGTAAAAATGGAGAACTTAAAAACGAAGTTAGAGAACTTTGATCCTGCTTCCGAAGAGGATCTAAAAGTCAAATTTAATGAACTTGCCGAAGCGTTCCTGTATGGAGGGTTTATTTCTGTGAAGGATAATAAAGGCTGCGAATGGTATAGGATTTATCTTAGAACGGTTGAATTTTATTGCCATTATGAAGGATGTCAATTGGCACTACCTAAAGATCCTATTGTATATCATAGAAATAATAGATATATTGATGGGATTGTTCCATACTTTCCTCTGATGGCTTTTCATGCGCATGCTTCAGGTATAGATATAACTTTTGAAAAAAATGATATAGAACTACGTTCATCCGCTTTGATACGTGCTTATGAGGTATACGATGTACAAAGGAAGAGATTTCTGACTTACGATAAGAATACTAAAAGATTTATTGTGTGTCAGGATGATAAAAAACGCGTTAATCATCAGTCAACTTACTTATATGATTTTATTAATGGTTTTATTAGAAATTCTGTAGAATGGAAAGATTCTATTCGAACCAAATCAAAGAATTTCAATAT
>CAMWLX010000330.1 GCA_947175225.1 uncultured Porphyromonadaceae bacterium | reverse complement strand
GTTGACAATCCGGGACGTTGGCGTACCAGTGGCGTCGGAGTATTTGGCGAAGCCGGTTGTGTACACATGGCCCTTCCTGCAAATCGTGTTCCGACCTTGATGGCTGATCTGTTTGAATGGCTAAAAAATTCCGATGATCATCTTTTAATACGTTCTTGCGTTTTTCATTACGAGTTTGAATTTATCCATCCATTTATCGATGGCAATGGGCGTATCGGTCGTTTGTGGCAGTCTCTCATTCTCTCTCATCTTCATACTCTGTTTGCTCATCTACCTGTTGAGAATATGGTGTTCTCTAACCAACAAGCCTATTACGATGCAATCACCTCTTCCTCGGCTGTCGGTGAGTCAACCCCATTCATTGAGTTTATGCTTGGTGAGATTCTTGCCACTCTTACAAGAGGTGAAGCAGATACTATAAGCAGTTCTGTAGAGTATGTTCCTATTAAAGTTCAGGGTATATTTCCTAATAATATTCCTAATATATTTCCTAATAATATTCGATCTAAATATCCTCAAATTGCCGAAGTTGTATGGTATGTTGCATCTCTGCTTAACAATACCCCGGGAGCAAGTGCTGATCAAATTGGCAAAGCAATAGGAATAAGTGGTCGAATGGTTCGTAATCATATTGCTACCTTACGCAATCTTGGCATTATTGAGCGCGTCGGAAGTAATAAATCCGGCTATTGGAAAGTGAACCGAATTGAGGAGAAAGGAGGCAAACTATGAAAGTGGATAAGAGTTTGTGGAAGAAAAATAAATTATCCGACCTTTTTGATTTGCAGATGGGAAAAACACCAACAAGGAGAAATTTATCTCTTTGGGAGGATGGTGATATCCCGTGGGTAAGTATATCAGATATGAAAAATAAGCGTTTCATATCTGAATCTAAAGAGTTATTACCATATTTTTGCTGTCCTCAATCTATATTATTTTGTCGGCTCTTTCGCTTTGGCTTGGGAGTTGATACCGGAACTTCCACCATTTGACAAGTCATTGCTTGACCAGAAGGAGGATCACCCAATACCAATTATAACTTCTACGCCTGAGAAAATTGAGACTATTACGACAGCAGATGCTGATAACGCTGCTGAGATGGTTGCCAATACTACAACTGCCCAACCCGAAACAGTTGAAACCCAGCCAATAGTCAATGACCTATCTGAAGCTGAGACACGCCGTCTATATATCGACCTCCTTCTCCGCGAGGCGGGATGGAAGTTATCGGAAACAAAGGGTGAAATCATTCCTGGGAAAGCATGTATTGAAATAAAGGTGGGAACACCTTTTTCAGAAGCCTTGTCAACTTCCGATTATGAGGCAGATATTGCAGCGGAACCACCAGCTGATTATATGCCTAACAATTCCGGAATCGGTTATGCCGATTATGTGTTGTTTGATGACAATGGTCTGCCGCTTGCTGTCATAGAGGCAAAGCGCACGAGTGTTGACCCTGCAAAGGGACGTCATCAGGCGGAACTCTATGCTGAGTGTCTGAAAAACAGATTTGCCTGCGAATTGCCGGTGATATATTATTCCAATGGCTTCCAGACAAATATTATTGATGGGCAGGGTTATGCGCCACGGCCATTGATGGGATTTCATACCAAAGATGAGTTACGTCGAATGATCGCACAGCGTAAACGCAATGCGATAACAGACCTGACGATCGATGACCGGATTACAAACCGTCCATATCAGAAGCGGGTTATCCAGTCCGTTGCCGATCACTATAATGAGATGCATCGTCGCGCCCTTCTCGTAATGGCAACTGGAACTGGAAAGACTCGCGTAAGTATTTCCATGGTAGAGTTGCTTGTTCGCAACGGATGGGTGAAGAATGCCCTGTTTCTTGCCGACCGTATCGAGCTTGTTGACCAGGCGAAACTCAACTTCCAGAAACTACTTCCGTCACAGACTGTCAGTTCATTGAGAGATTCGGAGTGCGACAAGACAGCCCGTATACTTTTTTCGACCTATCAGACTATGATCAGTCACCTTGACCGCGAGGACAAGACCTTCTCAATCGGCAGATTCGACCTCATAATCATTGACGAGGCCCACCGTTCTGTTTTCGGAAAATATGGAGCAATATTCGACTATTTTGACGGTTTGCTTCTCGGACTTACGGCTACTCCACGTGATGAAGTGGTCCGATCGACTTACGAACTTTTCGGAATGGAACAAGGTATCCCGACCGACAGCTATGAGTATCAAGAGGCGATTGACGAGGGTTGGCTTGTGCCATACGTTGCCATAATCGACAACTCGCAAATCCTGACGGAGGGTATAGACCCAGACAAACTCTCTCCGGAAGAACGAGAACAGCTCAAGGAAATATTTGAGTACGAAAAAGTGATTCAAAGCATTGAGGGAGATTACAGCAGGAAAATATCGGCTGCTGAGATTTTCAAATATATCTTCAACAGACATACTGTTGACTACGTGCTGACGCAACTGATGGATAACGGTTATCGTGTTAACTATGGAACTAAGTTAGGCAAGACAATCATCTTTGCTTATAACCACGATCATGCGACATTCATTGCAGAGCGTTTTGGCGCACTTTATCCTGATCTTGGCCCGGACTTCTGCCGGGTGATAGACAATTATGAGAAGTATTCTTCTGATTTGATTGTTCGCTTCAAGGACCCTGAGAGACTACCTCAAATTGCGGTATCGGTGGATATGCTTGACACAGGTATAGATGTTCCCGAAATAGTCAATCTTGTGTTTTTCAAACCGGTTAGATCAAAAATTAAATTCTGGCAGATGATAGGTCGTGGTACACGCCAAAAGAGTTGAACCGAAGTCGTCTCGATGTTCGGCGACAACTGAAACTCGTTGAATCATTGTCACGCCCCGAGGCAATGGTAGCTCTTTCATTGGGTGACACAATGACAATGAAGGAAAATATCTCACCTTTGTTAAAAAATACGTTGGCTGATGCGTCTGCTCTTAAGTTCGACGCGCTCTGTCTCAAACGCCAGCTTGCTCTTGTTGACGAATCGGTAGGTGCAGGCGCCAGTGAATCTGAGATTACCAATATCGCAAGATATCTGAAGGAGAAAAAAGCATCTATTCCTCAGGTAATGGCCAAAATGGATACGATCAAGGAGGTGTTGACTTCGCAGTTCTGGAACAGTCTGAGTCTTTGTTCCCTTGAAAGGGTACGCCTTGAATTGCGTGATCTATTGCAGTATATTGATGATGGAAAGAGTGACAAGACATTTACTGTAAACATCGAAGATACTTTTACCAGAGATAACTCAGGTATCTCGGTAACGCCACCTCGGACATATCGTCGCCGAGCGGAAGATTATCTTCGTGAGCATCTTCCTAATGACCATGTATTGCAGAAGATTTACCATCTTGAACATCTTTCTGAAAATGACTTGGCACGACTTGAAGAAATCTTTTGGAGAGAACTTGGTACTCGTGAGGAATATGATGCCACGACGCAAAAAAATCCATACAGGGAGAATGTAGCGGCGTTTATCTGTTCAATAATAGGAATCGACCAAGAAGTAGCTTTTGAGAGGTATCGCGAATTGATTCACGGAGCAGAACTGACAAGAATGCAGGAGGAATACCTGCGAAATCTGATACGTTATGTCTGCGAAAACGGAGACATTCGTACTAAGTTGCTTCAGTCTCCGCCATTCAATAGCTTTACCTCTATCTTCAAACAAGGATATAACACCTTGATAGAATACATCAAACTTATCAGTGCGGTTATTGCAGCATAACATATTGGATATGGGAAATGTTTTAGTTATTGGCAATGGTTTTGATTTGGGTCTTGGATTGCCTACACAATATAAGGATTTTGTCAATAGTGCATATTGGCCTATTAAGGAGCGTCCTACTGAAAGGATGTTTGAAGATAATCTTTTCAATTATATTTGGAATTTCACAGAGGAACAAAAGAATGATCTGGGAGCAATCAAATGGATTGACTTAGAAGATTTACTACTCCAATATGCAATTAAAAAGAGTAATGAGGAAATAACACCCTACTTCAAGGAAGTTGCTAAATATGATAAGGCGGTTCTTGAGGAAATTAAAAATGCCTTTAAGTCATATATTCTTGAAATAGTGACACGTTACGTAAATAAGCGTTGCGTCTCACCCATTAATATCAATAGCGAAATTATTGAATCAATAATTCGCAATGATACCTTTTCAAAGATATACAGTTTCAATTATACTGGTACATTTTCTATTCTTGATTTTCTTTTTGGTGGTAGATATAATGTCAACCATCTTCATGGTGTTGCTTATACTCCTTCGGACAAAATTATACTGGGAATAAATGATGAAGTCAAGATACCCAAGGATTATTGGTTCTTAAAGAAATCTCATCAAGATGGGTTTAAGTCTCATGACATAAATGATGACCTTTTCCTTGCAGATGAAATAATATTCTATGGTTTATCATTTGGCTCGGCAGATTTTGTTTATTTCAAACGTTTTTTGATGGAGACTATCAAGAATCATAAATCAAATAT
>CAMWLX010000329.1 GCA_947175225.1 uncultured Porphyromonadaceae bacterium | reverse complement strand
GGCAATGTCAGAGCCTCTATGTGTGGGACGAGCAATGAAAGACGCTCACGTTTTTTGTTAAACCCATCATATCGTGCATACGATTTAATTATAATAATATCATGACTCCAGTCAGTGACAAAGCATTCGCAATAATGGCAGTCTGTCCGGAAGCGAAAAAATACTATGGCGTTACCGTAGATTTTCTGCGGAGGGGCGCTTATAAGTTTGTGTGGGCGTTCAAAATTGACAAGGAGAAGGCTAAACGTGAAGGATACGATGCTCAACATGTGCATGGCAGTGTTGAATTGGACGCGCAGTATCCTGGTTGCCCATATTGCAAGAGCAAGCAATTTCTCTTTTGCTCATGTGGAGCGGTTATGTGCTGGCATGGACAAAAAGTCGTAACCTGTCCTTCCTGCGGTCAGACAGGAGAAGTTTCATCAGTTTCATCAGTTGACCTTCACGGAGGAGGTTTCTAAAATATGAAAAATTCTGGTGTCATAGGTCTGATTATCCTTTTCATCATTGGCTATGCTCTTATTGCCATTGGTGCGGTTGCAGCTATTATTGGCTTGGGAATTGGTCTGTCTTTTTTAATTAGCTGGGCTGTAAAGACAGTAAGAGAACATAGATTAAGGAAAGAGAATAAGAGATTGTTTTATGAGGAACTTGTCTCGAAATATAATCTATTAAAAGCTACAGATGAAAAAAAGATTGATGAGTTACTTAAGGATGCTGTTTTTCAGATATTAGCGATGCAAAGTCTGTCCACCAATATTATTAATGCGTTTGGTACGTTTAAATCCAATTTTAAGCAAGCAGTCACCTCGGCATCAATATGGTGTAACGATGAATTATTGCAAGGTATATCGTGTAGCAGTTCATCTCTAGCTCGTCGTAACCTTTCATTTGAAGATATGGGGTTCATGGATATTTCTTTTTGTTCATACTCTCCATTTCAACTAAAGAGTAAGGGATGCAAAATGTTCTTTTATCCAAATTTTGTGATTGCAGAAATTAACTGCACATATCAAATATTGGATTATCAGAACATAGGATTAACTAATGATGAGTGTATTTATGTGACCGAGCAATCAGGCAAATTAATTAGAGGAGCTTCTCCGGTTTTCTACGAGTATCTACATCAACGAGTTAATGGAGGACCTGATCGAAGATACAAGAATAATCCTTCTACTCCAGTTTACTGCCATAGAATTTTTAGAATAAACAGTGGCAGTAATGAAATTCAGATTATGGCTGCTTCGGGGCAAACCGTAGATACCTTATTTAAATCCTTACGTCAATTCAAGCAAGACCTGAAAACATATCCCATTGGATTATCAAAACGAATCATTGATGTAAATCTATCATCAAATGAATATGCAAGCCAGATTAGATCCATAGTTGATGAACATGGTAAAGACATATTGACATACCGAGTTTTCATTAACCTTTTAAAGGATTATAAATTCACAAAGAAATATCCTAATATCATTTCCATATATGAACTTATGCAGCAACAGAACTATATGCGCCAACTCATAGAACCTGATATGGGATACTCTTTTCTGGAAGATGTTAAACGCAACATCTCCCAAACAGTTAATCATGATGAGGACGAAATGAATACTGTCCTTGCGTTTTTAGGATATGGACTACAATTAAACTCCTTATAATGGCAGAACTTAAAAAAGGAGATAAGATACGCCTGACATCGGGCGGCTTTGTCACTATCGAGAAAGAACTCGGAAGAGGCGGACAGGGTATTGTATACCTTGTTGATTTAAATGGGGAGAAGAAAGCGTTGAAATGGTATATTAATGCTCCCGATGATAAATTCTATAAGAATCTGGAACATAATATCCTGAGTGGAGCACCGTCGGTTGCATTTCTATGGCCTGAGTATCTTACAACCAAGCAGAATGGCAGCTATGGGTATGTCATGAAACTGCGTCCTCAGAATTATTTTGAGTTTGGCAATTTCCTCCTTGCCAAAAAATCCTTCCGTTCATACTCTGCCATGCTTGCTGCCGCAATGAAGATTTGCAACGGTTTTATGATGCTTCACCGTTGCGGATTAAGCTATCAGGATCTTAACGACGGCAACTTCTTTATTGATCCGGATACAGGGGATGTCCTCATCTGTGATAATGACAACGTTATGCCGCAAGGCGAGAAATCCGGTATTATGGGCAAGGCCCGTTATATGGCTCCGGAAATTGTGGCTGGAGGTATCCCTGACAAATACAGCGACAGATTCTCATTGGCAGTCATACTCTTCATGCTCTTTTATGCTAATCATCCGTTTGAAGGAGCGAAGGTTGTTGCTTGTCCATGCATGACAGAGACATATGAGAAGAAATTCTATGGCTCGGAAGCAGTCTTTATATACGATCCTACAGATAAAAGCAATCTTCCGGTCAGAGGAATCCATCAGAATGTGATTCGCCGTTGGCCGGCATTTCCGGAAAAACTACGCAAGACCTTCGAGCAGGAGTTTTCTCAGGAGAAACTGAAGAATCCAAACACAAGAATGATAGAGTCATTATGGGAAAAACTCATAGCTGGCATCCGCGATTCTTTGGTACGCTGTCCTCACTGTGGAGAAGAAACATTTATTGAAAATACCCACAGTTGTATGGATTGTGGCAAACATGTTGATGTCTCAAAACGGCTGAAGATGGGAACCCGTTCAGTCATGCTCACCAAGGGAACAAAGGTTTATGTAGACAATGATAATATTCCTGATGCTGAAATCGTGGTTCACCCTAACGATCCCAGTAAGATCCTCCTGAAAAATCTTTCCAAAGACAACTGGACGGCGGAGACCCCGAGCGGAAAAATCAAGGTTGTTGAACCCGGAGGACTGATGCCGGTTAATCCGGGAATCAAAATAGCATTCTCCAATGCTTATAAAGGAGAAATAACTCAAGAAAACAACAATTAAACACTATAACAAGATGTCACTCTTAGATGAACAAGTAAGCGTACCACGCCGAACAATGACCCTCTTCTTTCTCATCGACACATCCGGCTCGATGGAGGGAAGTAAAATTGGAGCTGTTAATGATGCCGTAGCTAACGTACTCCCCATGCTGGACGAAATCTCAGCTGAAAATCCTGATGCCGAAATCAAAGTTGCAGCATTGGAGTTCTCCAGCGGTGTACACTGGCTATACTCAGAGCCGAAACTTGCCTCCGACTTTGTTTGGCAGGATGTTAAAGCCGGTGGTTTAACCTCACTGGGAGCCGCTTGTGCTGAACTGTCTTCCAAACTCTCACGGAGCGGTTATATGCAGTCTGCAAGTGGATCGTTTGCTCCGGCAATCATTCTGCTTTCTGATGGAGGTCCGACTGATGACTTTGACAGTGGATTGAACAAGCTCAAAGCCAACAACTGGTTTAAGGCTGCCATTAAAATAGCTATAGCAATTGGTGACGATGCGGACAAAGATGTTCTAAAGCAGTTTGCGGGGAACAGTGAGGCGGTGTTTACCGTACATAACATCGATGCTCTCAAGCAAATCATCCGAGTTGTTGCAGTCACCTCATCCCAGATTGGCAGCAAAAGCAGCACAGCCGGTGATACAACAAAGCAAGAGCAAGTAATCGAAGAAGTTAAAGACGCAGTCGAAAATATAAAGGGTGCTGAGGCCGCCACAACGGTTGACAGCAGTTCGTATGATGACGACTGGGATTAATCCCATCTTATGGACTCACTGAACTTCAGTTGTCAAGGAGAGAGTCATATCTCCTCAGGGAAAGTATGTCAGGACTATTCATATAGCAAGATCTATGAGGATGGTCTGGCCATTGCTGTGGTCTGTGACGGACATGGTGGGAAACGCTATTTCCGTAGTGATGTAGGTGCAAGGATTGCAGCAGAAGTCACTGATCGGAAAATTCGCACTTTTGTTGAAGAAGCTGCACCATTGCTTCTGAAAGGATTACCGTTTGGACAGATAGAAGCTATTTCAACCCAGATTGAGAAGAATGACTTTGCAAAACAGAGCGAGATAGAACGGGCATTTCGTCGTCTCGCCGGGTCTATAATCTTTGAGTGGGACTCTGAAGTAAAGGCTCACGCAGCGACTACTCCTATTAAGGAGGAAGAGAAAATCGACTTGGAAGATAGGTGGATCAATGAGTTCAACTCTGGTATAAACCTTGAAAAAGTATATGGCTGCACCTTGATAGCTTGCGTATATACCCCTGAGTTTTGGTTTGCGTTCCAGATAGGTGATGGAAAATGTTTCGCTGTTGATGATACAGGGGAATGGTCAGAACCAATTCCTTGGGATGAGCGATGTTTCCTTAACAAGACAACATCAATCTGTGACAATGATGCGGTCAACGAATTCCGTTTCTGCTATGACGGTACAGGTTCTTGCCCATGTGCAATAATTCTTGGATCAGACGGAATCGATGATTCTTTCGGTACTCCGGAGAATCAAGCCAACTTCTACGTTCAGATTCTCAAGTCTGTCACAACTGTTGGATTGGATGCCACGATAAATGAGATTGAATCTACGCTTCCTCAGCTTAGTAAAATTGGCAGTCAGGATGATATGTC
>CAMWLX010000328.1 GCA_947175225.1 uncultured Porphyromonadaceae bacterium | reverse complement strand
TTCCTCTACGTCTCGTGGGCTCGGAGATGTGTATAACCGACAGGTCTTAATGCTTCCTTTTAGGCAGGTGTGACGCATAAGGAGCATGTTTTTCTACGTACATTTTTTTGATGACGATTATAAAAATGGATGTGGCTGGGATGCATCACGCATACCAGCCCACAAGCTTTACCTAATAACTAAACCTATAATCAATCTTTACTAAAATATCTTCATTTGTAAGTTAGCAGCTAAGCCAAACTAACCTAATAATTTTATCTAATTATTAACCTAATATTAACCTAATATTAACCTATTTTATCAATCAATCGTATCCTTTCTTTTACTTTGCAAAATTAGTAAATATATTTTTTGCTTGCGTATATGTATGTCACAGAGTTATTCCTTAATGAGTCAATCGGATTCAAATTTGCATCTGATGGATATATATTTGTAAAATGCAACGTTGGAATATGAAATTCGGACATTTTTTACACTATGTTACATTGAAAGGACACATGGGCTATGTAACGAAATGACATATGAAAAATGGACGCATAGGCAGCGCGACCCTACGAGGATGGCATAAAAAAAGACGCACAGGCAGTGCGTCCGGGAGGGTAAACTTTATGAAAGGATGTCGGGGTTATCGCCGGCAAGACATTTGGCTCGGTATTCAGACGGTGAGAAGCCCGTGTAGCGCTTGAAGTGGGAGGAGAAGTGGGGCTGGGAGGTGAAGCCTATCTTGTATGCAACTTGAGTGACTTCTATATCAGGGCGACGCAGAAGTTCACAGGCTCGTTTCAAGCGGATATTTCGTATATAGTCACTTGGCGTCATACCGATGAGGTCTTTCATTTTACGATGCAGATGAGCACGGCTCACCCCTACCTCGGAGGAGAGTTTCTCTACATTGAACTCTGAATCGTCGATATGCAGATTGATTTCCTTCATAATGCGATCCATCAGCACTTCATCATTTCCCTTCATTTCAGGAGAATCTATCTTACCTTCCGTTTCCTGGGCACCGGAGAATTTTCCCTTCATCCTCCGCCTATTTTCAATCAGAGTATCTACAAGAGCTATGAGTTCGTCGGTATTGAATGGCTTCCCAAGATATCCGTCAGCACCCTTATCCCATCCTGCCATTCTGTCGGCGAGGGCTGTCTTTGAACTAAGGATAACGACCGGGATATGATTGGTGTCGGCATTGGATTTTAGACGCTTGAGCAGCATCAGTCCATCCATTTCCGGCATGACAACGTCGCTGACAATGAGGTCAGGTTTCCAATCGGCCATAATCTTAAGAGCTTCATTGCCATTGGCAGCTTCTTTCACTTTATAATATTTGGATAGGATCGAAGACAAATATTTTCTCAGCTCATCGTCATCATCCACAACAAGCACTTTTCCTCCGGCAGACATAGGCTTGGGCCGTGGGAGCATTTCAATCGAAGAAGATGGGGTCGGTGCCAAAAGATGCTGCCCGGTATCGAATTCTTCATCGTTTTTCACTACAAGCTCCGACTCCTCGTAGTGAGACTCATCGAGAGGGATCACCACTGAGAATGTGCTGCCTTTCACTCCATCGGCACGATTGTCGCCGGAAATGGCACCATGATGAAGCTCAACGAGGCGACGGCAAAGATCAAGACCAATGCCAAAGCCCATCGTAGCAGGAGCATGATCCTCCCTAATGCGATAGAATGGCTCAAAGAGATTGGCTTTTGTCTTTGCATTAATTCCTATTCCCGTATCAGAGACATCAATTTTCATACATCGTCCGAGGGTAGCGTCTTCAATTGCTGACAATTCTACAACTATACTGCCACCTTCAGGAGTATATTTAATCGCATTTGAGATAAGATTGACCATAATCTTATCGATGTTGTCGCGGTCGATCCATATCTCTCCAAGATCATTTTTTTCATTAAACTCCAAGCTCAGCTTCTTTTCCGATGCCTGAGGCTGGAAAAGCTCAACGAGTTCGCGGATAAACCTTCCAATGTCTGTCTTCCTGCAGCTCAGGCGCATTTTGCTCTTGTCGAGTTTTCGGATATCAAGGAGCTGATTGACAAGATTCATCACGCGCTGGGCATTGCGATGCATCACCTGAAGCTTTTGCCTGGTGTCAGGGTCGGCATTCTCTTTCATCAGCGACTCAAGAGGACTCATGACAAGAGTCATCGGCGTGCGGATATCATGCGAGACATCGGTGAAAAATTTGATCTTTTCTTCATTTATTTTTTCTTCGCGCCGCTTCTTAAAAAGCACAGACGCTAATATAATAATCACTAATAAGACGATCAAGTAGATAATCTTCGCCGGACCGGACCAATACCAAGGGAGAGCGACATGGATTTTTATCGACATCACGGGGGAGTCGACTTTATTTTCCACTGCACATATCTCAAGATTATAATTACCGGGATCAAGATGAGGCAAGTAGAGCATGTTCTCTCCCGTGGTGGTCTCTATCCAATCGTCTTTTTTGTTTAATCGCCATTTATAGCGGATATTTGAGGCATCCCGGAAATCCATAGTAGAAAGCCGTAGCGTAAGGGCATTATCCTTGTAGGGGAGGTTCAGTTTTTCAGGCGACATTATATCACCGGAAATCACCACCTTACACCCGCTCTTCATGCTGGGCAATAAACGCTTCCCGTTGAGATACATAGCCGAGACCTTAATCTCTTTGTTAAATCCCGGCTCCGGCACAGAATCAGGCATAAAAGCAGTGATCCCTAAATCGCTACCGAGATAAATTCCTTTTCTTGATGGAGAATATTTTATTTGGTTGAATGTCGTTTCCACAAGACCATTGCCTCCATAATAAGACAATATCTTTGAATTATCCGGAGTCAGGTAGGAAAGTCCATATCTTGTGCCAATCCATTTGCCACCATTATGGTCGCGGGATATCGTGCGCACATCATTGTCGCTCAAGCCATCGGCAGTAGTGAATTTTTTGATCACCCCTTTTTCGGGATCAAAATGTATTAGGCCGTGGGTTGTGCCGACCCACACTGAATTGTCGGTCATACAGGGCACGATTGCGAAAGTAGCACCTTTGAGAAAAGGCTCTTGATCTATTTCCAACAATTTATCTGCTTTAAGATCATAGCAGGCAATTCCGCTATATAAGCCTATCCATACTTTGCCGTCGTCGGTATGGTTCAAACTCGTGATAAATGTATTTGTCAGTTGATTACCATCCGGATCGCATGGAATCCATTTTTTTTCACCTGTTTTTATGTCGTATCTCATCAGGCCTATTCCATTCACACCTATAAAAAGCTCCCCCTCATTGCCCGGAGCAGTCACTATCGATGGATATTTACCGGGAATGTCAAGAAACTTCCTGACAGCTCCTGAAGGAATAGACAATTCCCAAATGCCATCATCGGCAACACTAATGAGAGCCTTGTCGCCATCTATGAGTTCTATATGTGTTATATTGCCTGAGCCGGGAATCTTCGCAGACATGAGGACTTTTCCTCCTGATCCAAACATCACGACTCTTCCTTTATCAAGGGCTACTAAAGAATAGCCTTTCCACTCATTCAAAGCCCCCGGCCCCCCTCCAAAATCGGGGAATGAATCAGAAAACTTCCGATAAAGAAATGGAACGTGGCGTCCCGGCACTAATACCACACCCTTATAGTTGCAACCAAGCCATATATCGCCACCAGGAGAAACATACACTGCACCGATCTTGGCACTATCAAGATTCAGAAATGCACAATAAAAATCCTGACATTTTTTTACTTCATCTGATTTTTTTGTCACTTCCCAAAGGCCTTCACCGGATGTAGCCACATATACCTTTCCATTTGCAGAATTAGAGAGATTTGTTATCCATAAATTGCCATCTGCGGAAAGCTTTGTAAACGAACCTGCCCGGCTGTCGATGCGATATATATCATTCAGTGTGCTTACAAGGATATTATCGTCTTCTTCTACAGCAAGATCCAAAATATACGCGTCTTCGGATACCTTAATGGATGTGATTTTCCCATTTGGAGCCATGCAATACACTGTCCCCTCATGCGAACCTATATATATCTTCCCATTCCTACAGCACGCCAACGAATTATAATCCTTCTGCATCTGACCTCCGGGATACATTACAGCCGCCGGGACGCCCGAGGAATCGTCGACCACGAACAAGCCAACCGCCGAGACCACAAATGTCACCGTACCGTCTGCTTGCTCTCCAAGACCAATTATATATCCATAAAAATCCTTGGATGGCAACGCTATGACTTGAAATGAGTCGCTTTCAGGCAAATAAAGGTTGAGTCCATTAGCTGTAGCCACCCATATCCTTCCCTTAGAATCGCACATTACGTGGAGAACCCGGTTGTCGGAAAGAGTGCCTTCTACTGCATCATCATGGCGATAAAGGTCGTAGCTATTTCCATCAAACCGAATCAAACCTCGATTTGTAGCTATCCAAAGGAATCCGTCGTTATCCTGGCAGAATCCTGTATATTCACCGGCGATTACAGCAGCATCGTCGATCAGGCGCCCGGTCTTAGTGCCGGCCCAAGAGGAAGGACACCATATCAATTGTAACAAGAATATAAT
>CAMWLX010000327.1 GCA_947175225.1 uncultured Porphyromonadaceae bacterium | reverse complement strand
ATCAGTCACGATGCCCGCATCGCTCCTTCTTCATGAAGAAAAATCCACTCGAAAACCTGACGAAATATTAATAAAAAAATAAGTTTAAACAACTTCAGTTGCCGGATTTCAGTCGAAAAATATGTTTATTTGAAAATTCACAGCGATTCGCGATCAATGACTACGATAATATAAATATGGATTGGATGAAAAAAATATTAGTGGCTTTTGTAGCTGTAGTTTCTGCTATTGGAATGTCCGGACAGAAAATGACTGATTCAATTGCCAATAGCATTCCTGATGAACCGGCAGAAACTGTAAATCAGGATGCGGACAGTTTGTCGAAGCTGATGACAGTGGAGGAGATTGCAGTTGCTACAGACACTATCATTGCCAATTATGACTCTGATTGGGAAGAACTGTCGATGCAAGGTAAATTGTCGTTTGATGGTCTTCCTATGCCTGTCAGTGTAAAACTTTATATGAAGCGTGGAGAATCGGTCATCCTTTCAGGTCGGGCTCCGATTTTTGGGGAAGTGGCTCGTGTGGAAGTGTGTCAAGACTCGATAATCTTTATCAACAAACATTCTCGCACTTATAATGTGCAGTCACTTACGGGACTGAATGTGGATGCCAAGGCGTATCTCTGCGATCTTCAGGATATCCTTTTGGGGCAAGTGGCTTTTCCCGGAAACGGACGGTTGACACCGGAACTCGCTATGAATTCGCAGTGGATATCATTGCCTAGTGATGAAGCTTTGATATATCCATCGCCAGATTTACAAGTAGAGGGGACTGAATATGGATTTGTTATGGATTCTACTTGCTGGCAGTTGCAGGCTTTCGTGCTGATGCTGCAGCATAGTGGGGTAGTGATTGAGACAAAGTATATTTATGGAGAGAAGGGCTGGACGCTTGGAATAGAAGTTTCTCTTTCCAAAAAAAAGATGGGTGGAGAAGCTCAGCTTTCCTATCCGGAGTACAATCCCACGCCACTTGAGTTCACAGATCTTGGATCGAAATACCGTAAGGTTGACTTTAAGACGTTGTTGAAGTTCTGAACTAATGATGAATGATATATTTTTTAGGATGAGGTTTTCTTTTGAAAAGATATTGCATGTGATGATATCGGTGCGTCATCGGATGGGAATGCTTATTGCTGTGTCATTGATGGCAATGGCTATGCCGGTTGCGGACTTTGGTATTTCTGCTGAAGCCCAGACCAAGACTACCGGCTTAAAGAAGAAAAAGACAGCGTCCTCAAAAACTCAGAAACCCAAAACTCAGAAATCAACTTCCGGAACTCCAAAAAAGACTTCGCAGGGACAGAAAAAGACTCCACAGGGTCAGAAGAAAACTTCGCAAGGACAGAAAAAAAGCAGCAAGAGCACGAGTGTCCCTAAATCGTCGAGCGAAGCAAGGCAGCTGGAGGAGGCGGCTCAGCGTGAGATTAGGCATACCAAGGAGCAGCTTCGCCTGAATGAGCAAGAAATCAAAACGGGACTTTCAGATCTCAATCGTCTGTCGTCTGAGATCGCTACAGGGCGTACGCAGGTGGCAGGTCTGCAGAAAAAGGTCACGTCGCTGAATGAAGAGATAGTGCATATCGGCGATGAGATTACTCAAAATGAATCTGAATTGACACTGATGCGAGATGAGTATCTGAAAGCTGTCAAAAAGATGAGGTTGACCAAGAAAAACCAGTCTTCTTTGGCTTTCATTTTTGCTTCAGAAAACTTCAACCAGGCTATGCGCAGAATCCGCTATATGAGGCAATTTTCCGAATGGAAAGCACATAAGAGCGCAGATATCGACAAAAAAATAGAGCAACTTGGTAAAGAGAGGACTAAACTTGCCAAGGCAAAAGAATCCCATACGATTGTGCTTGGGCAGCTTACCAAATCGCAGGAGAAGCTTGAGGAAAATCATCGCAAACAGGAGGAGCTTATAGCCACATTGCGTAAGAATGGGGATGCTTTGCAGGCTCATCTTATAGCTAAGCAGAATGAAGCGAACAGGCTGAGAGAGACTATTTCATCTCTCATTGCTCAGAAGCAGGCTCGGGCTGAGGCTGAGCGTCGGGCTCGTGAGAAGGCTGAGGCTGAACGCAAGGCAAAGGCAGAAGCTGAGCGTATAGCGAGGGAAAAGGCTGAGGCTGAAAGGAGAGCAGCGGAGAAAGCGGCAGCTGAAAAGGCATTGGCTGAAGAGAAGGCGGCTGCAGAGAGAGCTGCCGCAGAAAAAGAGGCGGCTGAGAGGGCTGCTAAAAAGGCTTTGGAGGAGAAATTAGCTGCAGAGAAGGCTTTGGCAGAGAAGACGGAGGCAGAAAAGGCTGCTGCGCAGAAGGAGGCTGAGGAGAAAGCGAAGGCATATAAGAAAGCGGCTGAAGAGAAGGCTAAGGCAGACCGGAAATTTGCTGAAGCAAAGGCCAAAGCTGAGGAAAAGGCTCGTAAAGAGAAGGAAAAGCAGGACAAAAAGAAGAAGAAAAATAGTGAGAGTGGTTCACGCACCCGGCGTGGCCGAGGCTTGACGAATAAAGTGGAGGTGAGAGAAAAAACGGATGAGAGGGAAGCGGTGAGGGCTGCTGATCCTGTGGCTGTGACTACTCCGAAGAGTGTTGAGAAGACTGCGACGACTTCAACTTCAAAGGCTGTCAATTTTGCAAGTCTACGTGGCAAGTTGCCTCGCCCGGTAGATGGAAGTTGGCGCATTACGAATCAGTTCGGACGTCATGCTATGCCGGAGATGCCGGAGATACAATATGACAATCCGGGAATAGATGCTGAGGTTGCAAAGGGCACTACAGTCAAGTCTGTTTGCAGCGGAAAGGTGTCGGGAGTATATAAGCTTGCCGGCTATGGCAATGTTGTCATTGTCAACCATGGTGATTATTATACTGTCTACGGCAACTTAGCTTCTACGAATGTCACAGTAGGCACGCAAGTAGGGAGTGGCTCTGCGTTAGGCACAGCCGGTGCTGACCCCGACGATCAGCGCCACGGCTCTGTCCACTTCGAAGTCTGGAAAGGCCGCGAAAAACAGAATCCTTCCTCGTGGCTACGCTGATGCTTCATGCGTTGTTTAGCTATCGAATTGGTTATAATTGAACGTTGAAAATCTTGTGTTTATGCTGATTGACTACTTATTGGATGAGATACGTACGCTACCACTCCTTGAAGAGCTGATGCAGGATGAATAGAGAATTCAATGCGGTTTTGTTCTGAACGGAAAGTTGTTGAAAGAAGAAGATCTTCAATGGTATCGGAAGAATGCTTCTGACGGTAACGGTCAAGACTGTCGATAGCAATTTTTTTGAGCATATCGTTCGAAGGGCACTTGTCTCCTATTCTATTCCTTAATTCAAAAAATTCTGGCGTATTAAGGATTGAATTCAATATCTCATCAAAATCTCGGTCACACACGTCGGATTTTATTATACTCCATGTACGCCGTATCTTCCTGTCGGCCATTCCGGGAGATTTTGGGGTGAAACTGAGAAGTGTGATCTTGGGTAGGTCTTTTCGTATCGAATCAACATCGGTTTCCCTTACGTAGACCAGATCGTCAGAATTTATGTTGGCATATTGCATTGAATTACCCTTTACTATGAATCTTGCCAAAGAACTAAGATCTCTTTTTGAAGTATCAACCCCAGTTTTCATAGGATTATGAGGAAGCCGGATTTTTACGGTATTAGCATAAGAATTGTCTACGCTTCCAGCACATGCTACCTTTTCAACGGAAGAGGTAGTACGAAATGCCTTATTGGCATGGAAAATACCTATCATTGCTATTACGAAGATAACAAATAGCAGAGAGGCACAAATCCATACTATTGTGGTTGAAGTCATATATGAATTTTTTTAAGAGTAATTATCTTATTATATATTATATAACACTGAAAAAAGGTCTTAGGGTCTAAACGAATCCTCTAAATTTCTTCTAATGGACCATATCCGATAGGAATCTTATATTTGTCAACAGCTATAACTGAATAATGCATACTTGTTTTAGCACCAAATAATATTCCGATATAAGCGATCAACCACCAACCCCCGTTGAAAGCAATGAAGCCGAACGGTGCTGCCAGAATAAAGAATGGTACAGTAACGCATTGCAAGTTGAAGAATCTATATTTTTCAAGAAAGTAATCTTTTAAGGAAAGCTTTATATCCCATATCATGAGTATAAGATCGAAAAAGAGCACTATATTAAAAGCAGACGACAGCTTCAACGCATACGACCATTCTTTTGAGATGCTCAAATCTCCAAAATATGAAATGGCAAAAGATAGAACCCATACCATACCCATCAATATGGGGATTACATAGAGCCTGAGATTGTTATTGCTAATCATTCCGTAATCGATTGTCTATTTTGAATTCACAAAAATAATGAATTTTGTTGGAAAATACAAATCAATCTTAATTTAAAGTGCCAAAACGACAATCGGCATTCCTATCGATAAGAGCATCTCTCATGTCAAGGTTTGTAAGGTTGCCATAATTCAAATGCACTTTTTTCGTTATGATTCTCAACTCCACAAAATTAATGAAGTTGTTTAAACTTATTTACGAATTGAAAAATATACAATGAAGAGTTA
>CAMWLX010000326.1 GCA_947175225.1 uncultured Porphyromonadaceae bacterium | reverse complement strand
GTTATTTTTTTAATTCGTAAATAAGTTTAAACAACTTCAATGTTAATTTATGTTCGATTGGAAGCTGATAGCCGGATTTGTATGCGGACTCATGCTGGCAGGATTGCTGGCATGGGCCGTGGCGGCGTGGCGGCGGGGGAAGGCTATCCGTAGCGGCAAGCGGGGCGAGCGCATCGTTGCTAAAGAATTGGCAAGACTGAAAAAGAAAGACCATATCATCATCAACGATCTCCTCCTACCAACATCAAACGGACGGACTTCACAAATCGATCATGTAGTAATCTCAACACGTGGCATTTTCGTAATCGAAACAAAAAACCATGCCGGAAGAATCTCCGGCGGTGAACATGCCCAATATTGGCAACAGCATCTATCTTCCCAATCCCGGACCCTCTATAATCCGCTCCTGCAAAACAGAAGCCATCTTCGTGCCATACGCAGACTTCTCCCAAAATTGGATGCAGAATTATTCTCCACTATGGTAGTATTCACCGAAGCATGGCGACTCGACATTAAGGCGGAAGAAATCATCAAGGAGCGAAGGTTGCTTCCTGACCGACACATTCAACGCACATTGATTCCCGAAGAAAGAAGACAGAAACAATGGTGGCGACCCTGGAAAAAAGAAATCGTGCTCGATGAGCATAAGATAGTGATGCGCATAGAAGGGCTTCTGAACGAAATCAAGCGTCGCCGTCGCATCATCGACCGCGACTCTCTACGCGACATAGCCGAGAAACTTTCAGCTGCCAACGTGACCGACAACTCCGCACGCCGCGAACACACTCAATATGCAAAACAGACATCAAAAAGCGTCAGCGAAGATATAACCAAAGGAATATGCCCCCGATGTGGCGGACAACTCATAATCCGCAAAAGCCCCAACGGCGACTTCGCGGGTTGCTCCAACTATCCCCGTTGCCGCTTCTCATGCTCTATCGACCGCCTACATCACTAACTATTTTCCATTTGCTCCTTCGCACGTCTACTTAAGTCTGATGATATTAGATAAAGACCCTGCCAATTCCGCAGAGGACCTTCGCTTCGCTGGTTCAGAGAGACCAGAGAGAAGGATAGCTGAATAGTTAAGGTTTAAGTCAATTTTCTAAAAAAATCAAAAAAATCTGCTTCAGAATAATAATATTTTTAATATTTAACATTATTTAACACTTTAAATCATATAAAGTAGGAATTTTCTTTATACCTTTGCAGCGAGATTAAATCCGCGCAGATTTTTTATCAAATTGTCACCCGATAGTGGCAATGCTTTTTTATTTTTTAAGTTATAATCGTTTTAATATGAAACTAAAATTCGGATCCCTCTTGTTGTGTGCCGCTTCGGTTGCGACTATGAGTGCCCAGACTCCGACAGCCGTGCAGGACATTTACTCTCAGACAGGGAGCGCAACTCTTGCATCCGGCGAAGAGGTAGTCTATAGTTTCGGCAATTGGCATGCTGGCAGCAATGCTACTCTTCTGTCTCCTCTATTCGACCAGATGATAGCAGATGCTAATGGTTCTACATCTGCTGTAGATGGCGTTGCCGCCGAGATAGATGGCATCTCCGTAAGTTGGAACAGCATCGACAAACAGATTACAGTAAACTGTAACTCCGACAAGCTTGGCCGCACTTCCGTACTCATCGCTGCTATAGACGGCGCAACCCGTGGTATGGAAACAGTAAATGAAAGCCCGGCTGTTATCTCGCTTTCTGATTATACTCCTGGCGTTTACGCCGTTGCAGTAGCCGTTGATGGCAAACTAATCAAAACATTAAAAATCACTCTAAAATGAAAAAGATTTTACTTTCTTCTTTAATGGCTGCTGCTGCAGCTATGCCTGCTCTTGCCGGCGTTGACAACATCAACTATCAGGCTGTAATCAAAAACGGCACCGAAGTTGTAGCTAACAAAAGTGTCGATATGAAGTTTGAACTTCTCGACAATGAGACCGTAGTTTATTCTGACGAACAGAACTTGACTACAAATGCTGCAGGTTACGTTTCTTGCCAACTCGGTGGCGAAGAACTCAGCACTATCAAGTGGGGCGACCTTACTCTTCGCGTGTCTGTAAACTTGGGCAGCGGCTATGAAGTGATCTCTACAGAAGCTGTTTCTTCCGTTCCTACTGCTCTCTACGCTCTCCGCAGCGCTGACAGCGACATGATCATCGAAGAAGTTGAGAAACTCGTTCAGGACAACGAAAATACCAAGACTACTCTTCTTGGCGTAAACGCTCAGCTCGCTGGCATTGAAGGTTTTATCGAGGATGTTGATGCTTTCAACACTGAGCTCTCTGAGAAACTCGAACCTATGATGGGTCTTAACTACGAAGAAATCTGTGACTTCCACGAGCGCGTAAGCAATCAACTTATTGTAATCAATGAGACTCTTGAAGAAATGCAAGGCACCGACCTTCACGCTTATATTGATACACTCAATACATTGAAGGCAGAACTTGAAGCTAAGCTTAAAGATCTCGATGGATTCGCTGCTGCCATGGATGAAGTTAATGACCTGAAGCTTCAGGTAGAAAACCTCAATCAGGTTTCAGCTGTAGTTCGTGCTAACGAAGAAGCTATCGAAGCGCTCAACGATAGCTGCGAACAAATGGCTACTATGCTTGGCAACAACATTGATAAGCTCCAGAAACAAGCTGACGCTACTGACAGCGACCTCGAAAACATTAAGGAAAACCTCACTAACTCTTTCAATGCAGTTGACGCTCAAATTGAAGAAATCAACGGCCAGCTCGAACCCCTCCAGAATGTGGCTGCTGTAGTTCGCGCTAACGAAGAGGAAATTGAAGGTATTAAAGCAAGCAGCGAACAGATGGCGTCTATGCTTGAAGCCCAAATTGCAAAGACTAATAATAATCTTGGGGTTATCGACGAAACAGTAGAAGGTCTCGTTAAGGACAACGAAGAAACTCAGGCCACACTCCGCAACATGAGCGCAGACATCGCCCAGATCGAAGGTCTTGCTACAGAAATCGAAGCACTCAACACTCAAACTGATGCTTTCGCTACTATGGTAGAAACTCGCTTTGATAAGATCCAGAATCAGGCTGATGCTACTGATAATGAAGTTGAAGGTCTTAGCAAGCAAGTTCAGCTGCTTGAAGATGCAGTTAAGGCTATGAATGCACCGGATGGTGAGGATAGCATTAATGCAAAACTTGCACAGATGATGGGCATGATCATGGAAGAAATCAATGCCATTAAGGAAAAACTCGGTATGCCGGTTGAGGACTAATTCCAATAAATTCCTTTAGTTTATAATTATGAGCTTTGCTCATAACATAACAAAGCACTCGGGAAAACCCATTCCCGGGTGCTTCTTTTTTAAACTTATCCTCCTTTTATATTGTTTAATTCTTATTCTAACACCATAATAATCACATTTAATGAAAAAATTGATTCCATTAGCAGCAATTGCCCTCTTATTGGCATCCTGCTCCGGCGACAAGGGAACTGTGACTATCCAGCTTCCCGCTGACTGCGCCGAAAAGACAATTGTAGTCAGCCACATGACCATTGACAACATCTTCAATGCCAAGCAAGCTGAAGATCTAAAAGTAATTTACGATACTCTCGAAGTAAAGAATGGCGTAGCGACTCTCCATCTCGACAAGGCTGGCGCCGCAAGATACAGCATAGAGCCCCCGGTGATGGCAAGGATGCAACCTGAGTTCTACGCCACTCCCGACGAGTCTCTTGATGTTAAGATTGTCAGCTTCGACCCTCTTGACTACGACGTGAAAGGAACAAAACTTATGGAAGATATTATGGCAATCACTTCTCAGACTCAAGCCATCCAACAAGAATACATGGATCTCGTGACCAAGAATCCGAATGTGACAGAAGAGCAGGTGAAGGAAATAAGAGACCGCTACGACAATGCCATCAAGAAATTTGTAGCTGACAATCCGAAAAGTCACGCCATCCCATATGTAATCCAAGACCTCAGCGGCGACGACTTCAAAGCTGCCTACGACAATATGACCCCCGAGGCTAAGAAATCAATCCTCATGCCATTTGCTGAACTCTACAACCAAGAGGTAGAACAGATGGTCAAAGACCGCGAAGCTGAGGAAGCTCGTCAGGCAGAAGTTGCTTCCGGTAAGATTGAGGCTCCCGGTTTCACGCTCCCCGACCTCGCCGGAAAGAAAGTAAGTCTCTCCGACTTCCGTGGCAAATGGGTTGTCCTCGACTTCTGGGGCAGCTGGTGTGGCTGGTGCGTCAAAGGATTCCCCGCACTGAAAGAAGCATATCAGAAATATGGCGACAAGCTCGTAGTCATCGGCATCGACTGCAACGAATCTGAAGAAGACTGGCGCGAAGGCGTCAAGAAGCATGAATTGCCCTGGCTCAACGTCTACAACGGCAGCGACCGCGCCCTCTATGAAGCCTACAACATCACCGGCTTCCCGACCAAAGCCATCATCAACCCCGAAGGCAAGCTCGTAGACCTCACCACCGGCGAAGACCCCTCCTTCTTCACCCGCCTCGCCGCCTTCATCCAATAAATTATTTACCGGGAAGCCTCCCACCCTCCCGATGGAGCAAGAGGCTTCCCCCCTCTCATCC
>CAMWLX010000325.1 GCA_947175225.1 uncultured Porphyromonadaceae bacterium | reverse complement strand
CTTCACTCCATTTCATAATCATAAGTTAGATAGTCTCCGTCGGAAAGATGGAGATTTTTTATGATAAATTTGCATATAAGAACTCTTGGCTTTGAGTTGATTTGTCTTTCAATTACGATCAAGAAAATTATCAGGGTGAATGCTAAAATATGATTTTTAATTATGCATTTTGGATTAGGCATTAAAAAAGGGATTCCTGTCATTTAATGATCAGGAATCCGATTACTATCATTATTATTGAGAGGATGTAGAGGATGATGGGGAGCGCTTTGGGATATTGCTGATTGCCGGGATCGGGAAAATTTTCTTTTGTCAGTTTTATTCCGGATTTCCTCACAATTCCTCTTGCCATGGGAGGTAGCTGATTTAGAAGACGCTCTTGCTCCTCTTCGTCGATGGCTTTCATTCGATCGGAATCCGCAGCTCCATACTGGTTTTGCGGCGGAAGAGTGCCGGATAAACGCTGACGGAAATAGCGGCATATGTCAGGAACTTCGGCGGCTTGCATCCAGTCGTCCATCCCTTTACACCATACATAAGTATCGGGACGAATGCCTTCTTTCACCATATCGTCGAGCTCCATTGGGCCATATTGCTGCCCACCAATCATTGCGAAATACTTCATGTTGCTTTTAGAGTGACGGCATGAATGAATTTACCGAAAACAATCCTATTAGAGAAAGTATATTGACTACCAATCCAATCCCTGTGAGAACGAATGAGACAATGCAAAGGGTCTTGCATGTAGACCATGCATTTTGAGCAGTGATATTGTCGCCATATCTCATCGCTTTCTCTGCTTTAGAAGCATTTGTGATAGCAAAAATGCCAACTATGCCGCCAATGCATGAAAATAGCAGACCTACTACCGTAGCAACAATAGCGAGTGTCTTCCAATTGACAGGGGGATTGCCATAGCCGGGATTCTGATTGTTTGGTCCGTAGGCACCATACGGTTGCTGTCCGTAAGGATTAGCAACGGGTTCTGCCGGACGAGCGTAGGATCCGAAAGCTGATTCATTCTCGTCGATTCGAGTGCGATTGGCAAGGAGTGGAGCGAGTTCAGGCACAGAGTCAGCCCTTGCCCAATCTGCCATGCCGGCAGTCCAGACAAGAGTGGAGGGCTCGATGCCTTTTTCAGCAAGTTGGGTAATGGAGAGGGGACCTACACGGTTGTCCCCCTCCACTATATAATATTCTTTCTCCATTATCACATATTTTTACCGTGACAATTCTTATACTTCTTGCCGCTACCGCAAGGACAAGGGTCGTTTCTGCCAACTTTAGGCTGAGCCTTCGCCGGCTGACGAGGTTGCTGCGGACGATTGACATTTTGGGCTGCCTGACGCTGTGCGTTCTCACCCTCGTATGTCTCGTGGGTAGTGGAGTAGTTGGCGTATGGATTTGAGCCGGCCGGGGCACCATATTCCTGACGGATCTCCTGAGTGCGTGTGTAGGTGGCAGCCTGCGCGTTGCGGTGAGCCTGCGCAGCCCTTGCCTGAGCTTCTGCCTGAGCCTGCGCTTCTGCACGGGCTTGTGCCTGAGCTTGTGCTTGAGCTTGCTGTGCAGCCATCTGAGCTTCACGGAGAGCCTTAGCCTCCTCATAATCAGGAGCTGCGAGTTTTCCACGCATAAGGGTAGCGACAGCCTTGGAGTTCATCTCCTCAAGCATGTTCTTCCAAAGACCGTAAGCCTCGAGCTTATAAATCACGAGCGGATCCTTCTGCTCGTAGCTTGCATTCTGCACAGACTTGCGAAGCTCATCAAGAGCGCGGAGCTGCTCTTGCCATGCGCTATCGATCGACTGAAGAAGGACAGCCTTTTCAAATCCTTTTACAATAGGACGGCATTCATTGTCGTATGCCTCCTTAAGATCGCAACGAATATTGTAGAATCGGCGACCATCGGTCACAGGGACACCTACAATGCCTGATGCACCACGCTCCTCAACAAACTCCTTGATATAAGGCATGGCAGCAGCCGCTATTTTATCGCGGTTGCGATAATATGTGGCAAGAGCCTCGTCGGCAAGCTTATTTGTGATCTCATCCTTGTCTGCCTTACGGTAATCTTCTTCTGAGAATGGAGAGTCGATGGCAAGAGTCTTACGGACTTCCATTGTGAAGTCGTTGTAGTCATAATTCATATCGGCGATGCTCTGGGCGGTATCGAAGATCATATTTGCGATGTCGGTGCCGATACGCTCACCCTTGAGTGCATTCTGGCGCTTGCCGTAGATGGCAGTACGCTGCGCATTCATCACATCGTCGTATTCCACAAGACGCTTACGTATGCCGAAGTTGTTCTCCTCTACCCTCTTCTGAGCTTTTTCGATAGCGCTTGTGAGCATCTTCGACTCAAGCATCTCGCCCTCTTCAAAGCCCATCTTGTCGAGCATCTTAAATGTGCGTTCTCCGGCGAAGAGACGCATAAGATTGTCTTCAAACGACACAAAGAACACTGAGCTGCCCGGGTCGCCCTGACGGCCTGCACGGCCACGTAGCTGACGGTCGACGCGACGGGATTCATGACGCTCCGTGCCTATGATAGCCAGACCTCCGGCCTCTTTCACTTCTGCGGGAAGCTTGATATCCGTACCACGACCTGCCATGTTGGTAGCGATAGTCACAGTCCCGGTCTTACCGGCCTGAGCCACAATGTCGGCTTCTTTCTGATGGAGCTTAGCATTCAAGACCTGATGAGGAATCTTTCGGAGTTGGAGCATACGGCTTAGAAGCTCTGAAATTTCGACGGAAGTAGTGCCGACGAGGACCGGACGTCCCTGCGCCACCATATCTTCCACTTCCTTTATCACAGCATTGTATTTATCTTTCTTAGTGCGGTAGACACGGTCTTTTTGGTCGTTACGTATCACCGGACGGTTGGTCGGGATTTCCACTACTTCCATCTTGTAGATATCGTAGAACTCGCCCGCCTCTGTCATTGCGGTACCGGTCATGCCGGCAAGTTTACGATACATACGGAAATAGTTCTGCAGTGTGATTGTGGCGTAGGTCTGAGTAGCAGCCTCAACCTTCACACCCTCCTTAGCTTCGATGGCCTGATGCAATCCGTCGGAATAGCGGCGCCCTTCCATGATACGGCCGGTCTGTTCATCTACGATCTTGATCTTGTTGTCGTCGATGACATATTCGATATCCTTATCGAAAAGCGTATAAGCTTTGAGAAGCTGGTTGACGGTATGCACACGCTCTGACTTGACGCTGTATTCCTGCAGGAGGTCGTCTTTGCGCTGATGCTTTTCTTCTTCAGTACCCTCCATATTATCCACTTCAGCGAGTTGGGAAGTGATGTCAGGGAGCACGAAGAAGTGAGGATCCTGAGTGGTATCGGTCAGCACCTGGATACCCTTGTCGGTAAGCTCAATGCTATGGTTTTTCTCATCTACCACGAAATAGAGAGGCTCTACAGCAATAGGCATCTCGCGGTTGTTGTCTTGCATATATTTTTCCTCAGTCTTCAGAAGGATTGGCTTTATACCTTCTTCGCTGAGATAGCGAATGAGGGGACCATGCTTTGGAAGGCTCTTATATACGCGGAAGAGTGCAAGGCCACCGTCTTCAAGAAGCTCCTGGGCAGTGAGGGGCTTCTTTCCGTCGCCCTTGTCAAATTTCTTGATTCTTTCCGGATCGCCGCTCATAGCAGCGGAAATCTTATCTTTTGCTTCGAGAAGGAGAGCCTGAGCCTGCTTACGCTGAGCATTTACCACTTTCTCTACGTTTGGCTTGAACTCGTTGAACATCTGGTCGTCACCCTTTGGTATCGGGCCGGATATAATGAGAGGAGTTCGGGCATCGTCGATGAGGACGGAGTCAGTTTCGTCGACGATGGCATAATAATGATCGTCACGCTGCACAAGGTCGGTGATCTGAGTCGCCATATTATCACGCAGATAGTCGAAACCAAACTCATTGTTTGTGCCGAAAGTAATGTCGCTGCGATAGGCTTCACGACGCTGTGGAGAGTTGGGTTCAGTCTTATCGATGCAAGCTACTGAAAGACCATGGAATTCATATAATGGGCCCATCCATTCGGAGTCACGCTTGGCGAGGTAGTCGTTGACTGTCACCACATGCACCCCTTCTCCCGTAAGAGCATTGAGGAATACCGGGAGGGTTGCGACAAGGGTCTTACCTTCACCTGTAGCCATCTCGGCGATATTGTTGGAGGTCTTGTCGCCTTGAAGCACACCGTGTAGCACCATGCCGCCAATAAGCTGCACGTCATAGTGGATCATATCCCATTTCATCTCGTTGCCACCTGCAATCCAGGAAGTCTTATATATTGCCTTGTCGCCGTCGATGGATATGAAGTCTTTCCCTTTAGCAGCGAGATTGCGGTCGAAATCGTCGGCCGTCACCTCAATGGTGTCGTTAGTAGCAAACCGGCGTGCGGTCTCTTTTATTACAGCAAAGACTTCCGGAAGAGCCGCATCAAGCTTGTGGGCATACATCTTGTACATCTCCTCCTTCAGAGTGTCGATTTCCTTCCAGTAAGGTTCGCGCTTATCAAACTCCATTGTTTCGATCTTGGCGCGGATATCGGCCATCTTGTCTTTGTAAGTCTGAGCT
>CAMWLX010000324.1 GCA_947175225.1 uncultured Porphyromonadaceae bacterium | reverse complement strand
GCCTAAAAATAAAATTCTACACTCGGGTAGTTTTTAACATTTCAACCGACTTTTGCTACTGACCCAAATAAAATTCTACACTCGGGTAGTTTTTAACATTTCAACCGACTTTTGCTACTGACCCGTTTTAACGGGTCAATGTAAAAAGATGGTTGTTAAAATATCGGCAAATTTACGTAAATTTGCGGAATGAAACAATTGCAAGTATTAAAAACGATCTTTCCGGAGGTAATCACGGAGAATTTTGAGTTTGTAGATTATCAGGAGTCGGCAGAACGCCTTGACTATTGGTTGGATGAACGTGGATATATGTCGCGGGAGGATTATAAGAAGGGGACGGTCCGCGAGTATGGATTCACCGAAGAGCGCGTCATACAGGATTTCCCGATCCGAGGTAAGGCGGTGTATCTTCATGTGCGGCGACGCAAATGGCGTGATACGGAGGATGGAAGCATTTTCACTTACGACTATGAACTTGCGGAGGAAGGCAGTCGGCTAACCCCGGAGTTCGTAGCTTTTTTAAAAGAGGAGGATTGAGTCCACGCCGGAAAGCATCCGTTCGATAGCGGCGCATTATGGGGTTAACGGCTCCAATCTGTCGCGGCAATACAAGGAGATTTTTAGCGATTACCGTCAGTGGAAGCAACTGGATCATGCTGAGCAGTATGTCCTTTACCCTCAGAATGTCGGGCCTAATCTTGCCATAGACGAGTCGTCGCTCAGTTGCGGCGAACTCTACACGTTTGTTACCAACCGCGACGCTCATGGCGGCAAGGGAGCTCTCGTAGCAGCCATACGTGGGACCAAAGCAGAGACGGTCATTGCCGTACTGGAGAAGATTCCGTTAGTCAGACGCAAAACGGTCAGGGAGATAACGCTCGACTTGTCATCGTCGATGATGCTCATTGCCAGGCGTTCGTTTCCAAAAGCGACTGTTACCAATGACCGCTTCCACGTGCATAAACTCTACTACGACGCCATCGATGAACTGCGCATCAGTTTGAGGTGGATGGCCAGGGACGTTGAAAATGAAGAGATTGCACGCTGCCGTAAAGCCGGAACTACATATGTTCCATTCCGTTATGCCAATGGCGACACCCGTAAACAACTGCTGGCCAGAGCAAAATATATCCTGACCAAACACGCCTCCAAATGGACGAAGTCTCAGCAATGGCGGGCCGATATAATTTTCAAATATTATCCCGAACTGAAGAAAGCCTACGACCTGGCTATGGACCTTACTGACATCTTCAATCTTAAGGTTGATAAAGACACTGCCAGACTGAACCTGGCACGGTGGTATGACAAGGTTGACCGCATGGATGGGGGCCAGTTCCGAACAGTCACCGAGACTTTCCGTAACCACTATGATACTATCCTCAACTACTTTATCAATCGGTCAACAAATGCCGGGGCGGAATCTTTCAACGCAAAGGTCAAGGCTTTCCGTAGTCAGTTCCGAGGCGTTACCGACATTCCATTCTTTCTTTACCGGCTTTCCAAGCTATGCGCCTAAAAATAAAATTCTACACTCGGGTAGTTTTTAACATTTCAACCGACTTTTGGGGTCTGCGGATATTTCGGGTTGGCGGGGAGTAATGTCAAGAGTATAGTGTTGCCAGTCTGAACATGAAGAATTTGATGTCGCCTACTCCTCGGAACTGGGTTCTGAACGCCTTGATTTTGGCATTGAATGATTCTGCAGATGCGTTTGTGAGCCTTCGCTCGAAATAGTTGATTATTGTGGTGTTGTGATTTTCGAAAGTCTCCAGAACCTTGTTGAATTCATTATTCCCAAAGGCTTCCACCTCGTTGTACCATTTGGCAAGATTCAGTCTGGCGACTCCGGCAGATGCTTTCTCGTTGAATATGTCCACCAGCTTTAGAAACAGTCCGTATGCCTTTTCCAGATCGGGGAACTTGGCGAACAATATCCGGGCGCGTATCTTCTGCTGCTCGTTCCATTTCGATTTGTGTTTGAGTATGATATGCCGGCTGCGCGCCATGATCTGCGGCATGGTCTCGCCATTTTCCATCCTCTCGGGTTCCCATTGCCCGATTCGTTCGCGTTCATCTTTTGAGGTTGCATTCTTTCGTTTCTGGCGATGTTCCCTGATCGCCTTGTTCTCGGCGTCAAGAATCTCCCAACGGTGTCGTATCCTCAGTTGGTCAACGGCTTCGGAAATGAGCTGCTGAACATGGAACCGGTCATTGACAAGCGATGCGCCGGGGAATACGTTTCTGACAGTCAGCATCATGGCCGAAGAAAGATCTGTCGTGACTGTTTTTACCTTAAGACGCTGTTTCAAAGGAACTTTTCGCAGTATTGCAGATACTGTGTCGCTTGCCACTCCGCGAATCATCGCCGCAAGAGCCCCTTTGCCGCCATGCGCGGCCTTGTTGGTCAGTATGGTATAGACATCGCCATTGCTCAGACAGGTCTCGTCAAGACTCATGTCCGCACCGAAATTTTCAGGATACAATATGTATTCGTCGGCATGGCCAAGCTGGTCCCATAACCGATAGCCGCTGATTACTTCCTTGTACTGCTTACGCAGTGTCTGTCCGTTCAGCCCGTTGCGGGCGGCAAGAGTGGATATGCTGATCGGAGTGCTTTCAATCTCCCTCTTTTAAAAAAGCGACAAACTCGGCGTTGAGCCTTGTGCCGTCGAACTCGGATACATCCCACTCATAGCTGAATATCTCGCCGGTTGCCTTGTTGAGCCACTTGCGCTTCCGTACATGGAGGTAGGTGGCCCGTCCCCGTATCGGATAATCCTGTATGGTGCGGTAATCTCCAAAACCGTAGGAGATTATGTCTTTGTTGTACTTGTCTTCGCGAAGTTGTTCTTTCTTCTCGTCAAGCCATATATCGAAGCGGCTATCGCTTTTTTCAAATCGATCGATGTCGAAATTGTCTATCAGGACATCGGGCAGTATTGCTCTGAGCAGTTGGTCTGGTTTCATTTTGCAAATTTACATAAAAATCTCGAGATTTCTACACCGACAGAATAAAAAGTCAGGGCTGCCACAAATTATCAGCCATTATTGTGCTATTTGCACAATTATTCGTAAATTAGAGGGTGCAAACAAAAAAATACCTCTTATTATAATGGACAGAAATAGAATTGTAGCAGGCCTTGACGTGCACAAAGATAGTATTTTTTTGTGTATTATGCGTCATGACGAGGCCATTATTTTCGAGAAGACGTATGGGACGTTGACTACCCAACTGAGGCAGATGCGTGCAGACATGCTTATGCATGGGGTCACGGAATGTGCCATGGAGAGTACCGCTGTGTACTGGGTGCCGGTTTGGAATGAGCTGTGCGAGTATATGTCACTCCGTCTAGCCAACCCTCAGTTCATCAAGCAACTTCCGGGTCGAAAGAGTGACATTAAGGATGCCCAATGGATAGCCGAGTGCCAGTTGAAGAATCTTATCAGGGAAAGTTTTGTTCCCGATCCGATTGTCCAGGACATGCGCAAGCTCAACCGCCGGATCTTCAATCTGAATGAGGAGATGACCTACAACAAGAACAAGCTGGACGCGGCTATGCAGCGTTGCGGCTTCCGGCTGAGCAACTACGTATCCAATACTGGCGGCAAGAGTTATCAGGGTGTCGTACGGGCAATATCGCAGGGAGAGACCGATGCCGAAAAACTTCTCGCGTTGGTTCATGGCCGAACGGTCAACAAGCATGGACATGACACCATAATAGGAGCCGTCACCGGCAATTTCTCTTCTGTGGATATCACCGTCATACGCCAGTATCTTGCAATGATTGACCTGCTGGCCACTCAATTGGAAGAGTGCCAGAAGGAACTCACTGCCATGTCTGAGACGCATTTCCCCGAACAGTACAGACGCCTACAGACCATACCCGGAGTTAAAGAACGCGCTGCCACAGCAATAATTGCGGAAACCGGGGCTGATATGTCGATGTTTGCAAAGGCGACAAATCTGGTCGGATGGTGCGGACTCAAACCGCGTAATGATGAAAGCAACCGCAAGATAAAGAGCAACAGGATAACGCACGGCAACAGGTATCTCAGACAGATTCTGATAGAAATCGCATGGGTTGCATCAAGAACCCGAAACTGCTTCTTCTCCAACTTCAGCTATGTGCAGGTAACAGTCAAGAAGAAGCGGAAAATGAAAATACAGGTGGCAATTGCCCGTAAAATCCTCGTCGCCGTATGGCATATGCTTACAAATGAAGAAGATTTCGTAGACATCTATCTCGAACGCCTTGAAGAGCAGAAGCTCATTCAACAGCAGATCGAACAGCTTGACTCGTCCATGGTCATATAGACCATACGATATACCTCCGGGAGCAAAGTAACTATCTTTGTGCCTGACTTATGAGCGCGGTTTGCAAATTTGCTGACGCTTCCGGTGGGATTTGGACACCGACATAGTGCCGCAGAGCCTGCAGAGGAAAGTAATAACCTTTATACTTGCAGTCACCGCATACGCTGTGACTCAATAACTTATACCCTGACAAGGAGCAATTACAATGTGTTTCTCTTGGATATCAAGATGTTGAGCTGGCTGATAATTTGCGCAACCTTGACTTTTTAGAGGAAAGATA
>CAMWLX010000323.1 GCA_947175225.1 uncultured Porphyromonadaceae bacterium | reverse complement strand
CCTTAAAATATAACCGGAATGACAAAACCATATGTTTTAGGAGTTGATATCGGCGGCACTAATACAGTGTTCGGTATCGTCGATGCACGTGGGCAAGTTATTGCCAGCGACTCCATCAAGACTAAGAAACACGCTGAGTTTGACGACTATGTGAATGAGCTTCACTCAGCAGTAGAACGTCTGCTTCGCCTCAATGATGCTGAGGATAAGATCCAAGGCATCGGTATCGGTGCGCCTAACGCCAACTATTATACCGGCGAGATCGTAAACCCGCCAAACCTCCCATGGGGTCCGGTTATCCCACTTGCTGAGAAAGTCAGCGAAGCATTCGGAGGAATACCTGTGGCTGTCACTAACGACGCCAATGCCGCTGCTCTCGGTGAGATGACATATGGAGCGGCACGCGGTATGAAAGACTTCATCATGATCACACTCGGCACAGGTGTTGGTTCCGGAATTGTAATCAATGGCCAGATGGTATATGGTCATGACGGCAACGCCGGTGAACTTGGCCACCTTGTCATGAAGCGCAATAACGGACGTATGTGCGGTTGCGGTCGTACCGGATGCCTCGAGGCATACTGCTCCGCAACAGGGGTAGCGCGCACTGCACGTGAATTCCTTGAGATCCGTCAGGAACCATCCGTTCTTCGTAACATCGACATCGAAGATATTACATCCAAGGATGTATATGACGCAGCTATGGCTGGCGATAAGATTGCCAAAGATATCTTCGAATATACAGGAAAGATCCTCGGTGAGGCATTTGCTGACATGGTAGCATTCTCATCTCCGCAGGCTATCATCCTTTTCGGTGGCTTAGCAAAGAGCGGCGATCTCCTTCTTAAGCCCCTGAGGGAAGCATTCGAGAAAAACGTTATGCCTATCTTCCGCGGCAAGACTCAGATTATCCTCTCTGAGCTGAAGGAAAGTGACGCAGCAGTCCTCGGTGCATCAGCCCTCGGCTGGGAAGCAAAGCGCCGCTCAGAGACTTCCGTAGCCCCGGAGACTGCAATACAGTAATCACATTACCATCAGATAATACAGAAACCCTTGTCTCTGAGAGTCAAGGGTTTCTAATATTAAGAAATTCCCTCAAAGACATTGTCTTTATACCGTCTACGGTATTAGGAAAACTGTCACGATATGTTACCACGATTTTCTCATAATTGTCGGATATCATAGCTAAGTTGCCGTATTCCCTTTCGGCCGTAGCTTTATCCGCTACTGTCATAGCTACCTGCACGTAAAGACTCTCCCCATCCTTTTCCGCTACAAAATCAATCTCTCGCCCTCCCGCAAGGATTCCTGTCTTCACATCGTAGCCAAGTATTTTGAGATGGTTGTAGACTGAGCTTTCCATAAGTCCCGATATGTCATGGGGTCGGAATCCGACAATGGAATTTCTTATGCCAAGATCTTCGAAGAAGTATTTTTCTCCTATTTCAAAAAAACGCTTTCCCTCAATTTCCCATCTTCTTGACCTATTGACAATGAATGCCTCCTCTATATATCCGGCATAAGCCATCACACTCCCAACACTCGATGATATACGTTGCGATTTCAGATAGTCTGCAATCTTCTTTGCAGTGAAGAGCTGTCCGATATTGTCGGCCATGAAAAGCAGCAAGCGTTGGAGGAAGTCATTGTTGCGTAAGGAATGGCGGCTAACGATATCGCGGTACACAACCGCATCCGTAACTCCGGATATATATTCATTCCAAGTGCTTCTCAGGGGCAGATTGACGAGATACGGTAGGCCTCCATATCTAAGGAAGTCCGTCATTGCCTCATCTGAATCTTCCATCTTATGAAAATTCAGGAATTCTGAATATGATAGGGGATGCACCTGCATTTCTATTCGTCTTCCGGCAAGCTTCGTCGATATTTCTGATGAGAGCATCTTAGAGTTGCTGCCGGTGACATAGATGTCGTTGTAGGGATTGAGGGTGAGCGACCGTATGACTTTATCGAAATCCTCAACTTCCTGCACCTCATCTATGAATATATAGTTCCTACACCCTTCTTTCAAGTTGGCAGTGATTTCAGCATGTAGTGCCTTGGCATCCATAATATGCGAGAAAGCGAAATCTTCCAAATCAATGGTTATGATATTTGCTGTAAGGTCATTCTCACGTATATGTTGTGCCACACTTTTAAGAATATAGCTTTTACCTACGCGTCGCTGGCCGGTAAGAACCTTAATAATATTCTTCCCTACATAAGGCAACAGCCTATCAAGGTATATTGGCCGTTTTATTATTTCAAATGTTTCTTCCATACTGAAAACTTTCCTCAAAACCTCAAAAAGTTTTCATTATGTTGAAAACTTTTTGCAAAAATAATAAAACTTTCCAACATATCCAAAACTTTTAAGCAGAAAAGAGAGGCAAAACATCACTCCTGAGACAGCCATTCATATAACTGTTAGTGATAATCGGTTTCGAGAAAATCATCTGTTCCTGTATAGTCGGCATTGACTTTAACGGCACCATTTGTCATGGCAGCTATATGCGCGCTTCTATTGCGCCGGGTGTAATATGCGGATACGATATCTCGTCATACTCTGCTTTGAACGTGGCAGTATCATCCTTCTGGCAAAACATTGGAAAGACTGAAGTTATCAAAAAATAAAATGTAAAGGATGTAATCTTCTGAATATACCATAGTTTTCCTTTCCTTCATTCCAGTTGTTACCGGTCAAATGAAGCTCTTCGGAAGCTTTTTGCCATATTTTCTCAGAATCAATTGACAGACTGATAAGTTCAAGCGCATCAGGATATTCCTCCTTAAGCTCACGGAGTTCGGGCAGTGCCCGGATACATGGAGCGCATCCTGAATTCCAGAAATCAACCAGACACCATTTCCCCTCAAATTCTGAAAACTTATGAACATTTCCATTAATGTCATTGAATAAAGTATCGGGAAACTTGTCGCCAACCTCTATATGCGATTCCGGATAGAGATAGCCGTAAATAGCCTTTCCTTTCCGAGTGTTTTTTATTGAGTCATCGAGGTTAGCGTACATTGACTTCAAATCCTCAATGTCGATTTTTAGACGTTGTGACATCAAAGCAATATCCTTAGCTTTGTCAATCCATACCATACCTACGGGACGTGCCTTGAGAAGTTCAAGGTCACGCAGTAGTATCAATCGGTTGATGGAATCCATCTTCTGGGATGCGACACTATTTCTTGTCTTATAGTATTCTATATTTGCCGTCTGACGTTCTTGTGGATGAACAGTTCGTACTCAGCCTGTTCCGGGACACTGCTCTTCACAGGCCAAGTGAACATATAGTTGTCTGGTGCCTCTATCTCAACTTTTGCTCCCGGAGTCAGGTAGAGCTTGTGTATCATAAATGGAAACGCTGGATAATCGATCAAAAGGGAATAGATCGTCAGTCCTTCTTCGACTGGTATCTCAAACCTGAATTGACCGTTTTCAATGGTGTCAACAGCAAAAAGGTCACCGACCCCCTCTTCAAATTTGAACAGTCTTACTATTTCCTCTTCCGGAAGCGCCTTGCCATGACCTGTTACTACTGCGATACCTTTATTGGCATCGTTCTCTTCTGCTGAGCATGTCCAGGCATTGAACATTACCATTACAGCACCTGCTATAAGTATATTCTTCATTTTTTTATTTTACAAAATGTGATAAATATTTGTCGAGCATACCTTTCGCATATCCCTTAGTAATGTCGATCAAAGTTCGATCTGGACCAAACAGGAAGAAGGAGGGATAGCTGTTCACGTTATATTTAAGACACACTTCTCCTTTTGAACCTCCATCGTACAAAGACGGCCATGTGATTTTATCCCGCTTTACCATTTCCAGCCATTCCTCCTCGCTGTGATCGCTTGAAAAATTAATGAACGCAACTTTTTCAGCATATTTTTCCATTATATCATGAATCTCTTTTGCAGCTGCCTTGCATGGTCCGCAATAAAGTTGTGAAAAATCTATAAGAATATAAGGTTCTTTCACATCAATCAGATTAAACTGATCGCCATTTTGATCCTTGGCAATGATATTGAAATCCTTTAAGCTATCTCCTCTATCAATAGTTCTTATATCTAAATATCGTTTGATTGTCTGTCCATAAACACTGTTTCGTTGTTCAGGAAGCAATTGATCATAGAGTTTCCTTAGATCATCTTTCGGAATCTTCATCATATAATAGCTATACATCTTTGCTAATGTATGCCAGGAATTAGGATGATTCAGATAGAATTCTTTCTCAAGAGCTGCAACTTTCTTACCTTGTTCACTATATTCTCGCCTTTCTTCTCCGCTCATTGATCCAAAGTTTTTTGCCTTATCTTGCAGTTCGTGAGTCAAAGTCCCTATTTCGCGGTTATAACCCATAAGATCTTGACTCCACGGTGCACCCTCAAAACGTAACGTTTCCTTTTCGATGTCAGTTTTATCTCCTGACACCAGTTCTGTATGACCATTTTGCACAAAAAAAAGATAACTTATCTTCTGCTATTACAATTAACTATTTATAACCTAAATATTTATAAAATTCCAAGTGTACTCATAGTGTACTAATTAATTGAATAAAACCAAAAGACATCATGATATTTTGTATTTTTAAGTT
>CAMWLX010000322.1 GCA_947175225.1 uncultured Porphyromonadaceae bacterium | reverse complement strand
CACCTCGAAAACCTAATGGATTTACTTTGGTATCAACTCCGCTCTCACGGTTGAATAAAATCACATCAGTTTCACCTTTCTCTTGGTCTCCTTGAGTAAACACAAGCCATTTGCCGTCTTTTGAAATCATTGGGTGAATTAATTCTTTAGGGCTCTGCCATACCAAATCTTCTCTTGTATGGATTGGATTCGAGCTTAGGATTCTATATAAGTCAGGTTCTTGGCTTTGATAAAGAATGGAAATACCATCATCATAAAATGTCGGATAACGTTCATTTCCGTTCTCGGCGCTGAATATTTCATATCTTCCCGACTCATTGGTGAAGGAACTCTTCAGTTCTCGTGCAATGATTTGATGACCTACATGATTGAGATGCTCGTCACGCTGAAAAAAAGGAAATTTTGAAGAATCCCTGAACGAGTCATATAAATCAATCAATGGTATGTCGAGAGCCTGACATACTTCTTTAGTAAGTGTATTGGGTGCTGTCATGTTCAATTCATCACTCTTGATGCTGAATTTATTCATGACCTCCGTCAGCATTTCATCCGAGGTTTGCTCCTTCGATGGAATTAGCATGACCACCAGTTCAGCTCCAATCTTATCAGTCTCATTTTTGAACTTTGACAAAATCTCTTTGAACGCTCTTCTATCAGCTTCTTTCTGATCTGAAGTTTGGCGATAGAAAATATTGAACTTGGAATTTTCTTCAGGGTTGTCAAAGAACGGTTCTGTCCATCTACCCAAAGGCAATGTAGGACTGTCAAACAGATTGTATTGGATATAGCGATAGAGATCTGAGTGTTCCATAAGGTATTCACTCCACCCGGCACGACGCTCTACAATATTGTAGAAATCATTGAACGCACCAATCTGGAGAATGACACATTGAGGTTTTAACTCCGTTCCCTTATCTTTGAGATAATTGAGACTTTCATAAAGACCGGCTCCACTCATGCCAGCATTAACTATTACCTTATCCGGAAAATCTTTATATACAAGCGAACTGAACATTTCGTCATAATTGACCTGTGCTCCTTGTGTAAAAGAATCTCCAATAAACAGCCAATCACATCTTATAATAGAATCAGATGGGTTGGAGAGGAAATCAATCCGATACCCTTGGCAATTAGTCATGTATCTGCTATTAAACTCATCATCATCAAATTTCTGATTTAAATAGGGCTTATTAAAATAGTAATTCCCTCTTGTTTCATAGATATTGAGGACGTTCTTAGTGGGATAAAGAGTCCGGAAAATCAACTCAGCACAAAGAGCTATTCCAATGATAGCAAAGATATTGAAAAGCCAGACAACAAGACGAAAAGATTTCATCTTACTGACATAATACCCACCTATGATTATCGCCAAAGGTATGAATATAGCTATCCAATAGTTTTTGAACAATAGTAGCAAAACTATCGGGTTAAAGAAAATAAAGGCGAATAGAATAGGTTTAAGCCACTTCATATTTCGTTTATTGCATTTTGATGATTCTGAAGATGGAGGAGACTATCAGCTTCACGCTTAGCCCGTTCTAATGAATCCTTTTGGAACTTAAGATATTCTTGTCTTCGCACTTCTTCCTCCTTTTCTAACTTCTTCTTCAATGCCTTTTCATCAGCCAAAGTAAAAAATGATAATGGAACATAAGCTATGTACTTATTTGTCAATCTAATGGCACCACTTTTGAAAGTCCATGCATATACAGTATTGTCGGAATAATGATGGTCTTCATAGTACGACCGATCACGTAAGAGTTCAGGCTCTCCATACTTTTGAGTATATAAATCAATAAGTTCATCATAATTTTCAAAACTGCCATATGACGAAGAGCCAGATGGTATAATCGTAATTGCATAGACTTTGTTGTCTACTCCAAATACACTAATACTAACTGATTGGTTATCCAATGTTGTACTGAAATCTAAAAGTTTACCTGTAAACCAATCAACATCATCATCTTCTTTTGACTCTCTACTCACATGCGCCTGGGTTAGTGTTTCTATTATATTGTCTTCTTCACGAAAATAGGTATAAAAAAATTTATCATTAACACTTTCTCGAATTAAATTGGAAGATGAATCACTATCTACTATTGACTGTGCATATCCCAAAGCTGTATCCCAAGAAATCCCCAGTTTAATACCTTTAAATGAAAGTTCTTTTGATAAAGAAGCGCGGGATGATTTTATGGAATCATTGTACTCTCGTTGAGTAGTCATTTGTTCATTAATATTCTTTTCATTACTCATGAATTGTCTTTCCTGTACAGAGCGTTTGATTGAGGGATAAAGAAATATACCAGACTCAATTATTATTATCAATGCAAGGCTAAACAGACCATACTTTACTTTTAATCGTGGTTTTGGATTAGCATTATTACATATTCCATAACTGCATCCTGCAAACAAAGCTAAAAGAAAAATTCCAAGTAAGAAACTCATAAATCCGGGACTTTCAACCGTACGATGAGTAAAGTCGTACATATTTTGCCATCCAATCTCGGATAGCTCTGCACTCGTTGAAGAATGCCAATCCCCGAAATAATTATAGATCTTCCATCTAAAATCATCACTTTGAAAAAAGAATGACGCTAAAGCATTAACTAAAAAAGCTACAGAAAATGAGAGTCCAATGGAGGCAATCGCACCTTGTGTTGTTGTGTCCTTTGAGTTGTCAATGGCAATAATCACATATCCGCAATAGGAGATCTGTATGACCCCAATAAAGAATAGGACAAAAAACATCCACCAACCACTAAAGATATAAAGGCCATACATCAATGTCCCAATACATACAGCAATCAACCCCAACAAAATGAACCTGGGATACTTACTAAATATGACTATACAAATCGATAGTAAGGATCTAAAGAACTGAGATTGGGAGCCTTGATGCGATGATGTTGCCTTAGCACCTTTAAGGACATCCTCATAATCAGATTTTGTACATGTATTAAGCGCAATAGCAACACTGAACAATACCGATACGTAATCTTCCTTATAGGAAGCGATCTTCCTATACTTTTTTGTTATGTAACCAATCTGTTTTATTGTCTCCCTGCGCTTCCCTTGTAATTTGATTAATTGATTCACATGCCCTTCCGAAATACATTTCTTATAGGCATCCCGCAGAGAATATTTTGAAGCAAAATTGTAGCTATCGGAAAGGATATTCCAAAATTTAGGATCAGACAAAATGCTGACCCCATATTTGTTCACTATTGATGAAACAGCGTCAATTAGATCTGAATACATAGTTAATTCCTAAGTTCGTTAAGGATACCTTTATATTTCTTGGGAAGAACGACTTTCTTAGCTCCAGTTTGAATTGCTTCTTTGACCAATGATTGAAGAAGTTGGTCACTGGGTAGTGCATCGGCAACAGTTCGTGCATATCCTATGGATACAGTGGTCATATCCGAATCAACATCCACTGAAGCGGTTCGCGGAGTAGGCTCGACAATGCCATTTTCTTTCATAGTTTGAGAGATCGCATTCTTAAAACTTACCGCATCTAAAGTGTCAAACTGAGATGCACCACGAATCATACGCAGTGCATCCACTCTTGGCCAATCATAATAGTTCAGCATAGGAGTGACTGTTCGCATACTAAGTTTAGCGAATTTCTCCCGGTCAAACTGAATCCATAACATGCCCTCTCGTTTTCCATCCATCCATACCGTTACACGTTGAGTCCGAATATTGATAGTTGCATTGAAAAGAGAAGCGGCTATATAATAAACCATACTTACGATGGTTTCAGTCTTGAACTGTTCCATCTCACGGACGAGTCTGTCCTTCACTGAGATTTTACCAGTAGAAAGTAGATTGGTTTTATTGTTGGGAAGGTTCATATCTCCATGAAACTCAACCTCCGTATTCAATAGACCAGTTCTTACTTCATACTCGCAAGAAATCTCAACGCGATAAGGTAGAGATAACTCGCCCAGAAGCATTCGCAAATTTTTCTCTACTAACGCACTATCTCCATTGATAAACGCCTCAATCTCATTCTTCTGTCGGTCATATTCCTTCTTATAGGCAACATTGGCTTTTGTCTCTTTGTCGTCTTGGAGAGAATTGAAGAATACTTGAACCTCCTCATAAGCACGAAGGCGAGCGGCCATTGCTTCTTTTTCATGGGAATTAACGAACGCTACTCTTTCTTTGCGTTTATCATCATATAAATCTACGAAACGAGCATCTGCCTCCGCTTCCAGTTCACGTCGGATTTCCTCTCTCATAGGACGAGCCAACGGAAATTTCTCTCTTTCATACTGTCCTAAAATTAGAGAGTCAATCTTCTTTTGCTGGTCAGACAGTTTCTGAACCTTTACAGCCTTCTTGTGCATAGCTGTAAACTCAGCATCTCTTTTGTCAAATGCTGTAATCATTTTCAGAGATACGTCATTTACGGCAGGTTTATAATCGGTATCGCGCTTGGCACTATTCTCTAACAAAGAAAATCTGTTGCCATTCACCAATACCTCATAGTTTCCGAGACTATCAAGTTGTACAGTGGCTGAGCCACCGTTAAAACGATAACTCTTACTGATTGCAGGTATATGTATGTTTATCCGTGGGAATATTGTTTGCTTTATCATGATTCTTTCCA
>CAMWLX010000321.1 GCA_947175225.1 uncultured Porphyromonadaceae bacterium | reverse complement strand
TCTTGACGATCCATTCGGGATGCGCCTCGGCAAGCCGGCTTTTGGGATTCACCATTTCCGGTTCGATCCATATACCGAACTTGAGGCCGTTCTTCACGGCATGCTTGGCGAGGTAGTCGATTCCTCTCGGAAGCTTCTCGGTGTTCACCTGCCAGTCGCCCAGACCGGAATGGTCGGTGTTACGTGCGTATTCCCCGTTTCCGAACCATCCGTCATCAAGGACAAACATCTCGACTCCTATCTTGGCAGCGTCATCGATCATGTCCGTGATCGTCTTCTCGTCGAAGTTCATGTAGGCCCCTTCCCAGCTGTTGAGTACCACCGGGCGTTCCATGTCGGGGTGGGCAAGGGAATGATTGCGTATCCAATCATGAAAGTTGCGCGACACCTGTCCGCGTCCCTTGTCGCTGAATGTCCATACCATATCGGGGGTCGTAAGGCTCTGGTCGTTGTCAAGATAGTAGGTGGAAGCGAAATCATTTACGCCGCCTACCACATTCATACGTCCGCATTCATCCTGTTCGAAGGTCAGCTTGTAGTTGCCCGACCATGCAAGGGCACCTCCGTAGACATCTCCGTGGTCTTCACGGGCAGGACCGTTGAGCGACAGCAGGAAGGCTGGATTCGCTGTCTGGGTTGCCTGCACTCCCCTTTTTGACTCAACGCTCTTGATCCCGGGCTGAAGTTGCTCCTCTACAAGCTGCATCTCTGTTGCCCAGACACCGTGGAAATGCGTGAGGTAGTAGGAATCGGCGTGAAGCGGAAGATATGTGGAGGCAAGGTTTTCCACCGTGAGCCGTCCCTCCTCTTTGTTGGTGAGGGTAGCTGACTGGGTGATGACGTTCTCCTTGCCGTAGGCATCGAATGTCAGGGTTAGGTCGACGTCATACAGGGGATCGTTAAGGGTTATCTCCGTCCGGGTGACATCGTCTTGCGGCTGAGTCACCGAATGGGAGACGTACTTTAGGTGGGTTGTATGCGATCCGTCAGAGTGTACGAGCTTGAGGGCGGGGGATATCGTCACATATCCTCCATAGGCGGGAAACGCCTGAGGTGCGAAACCGGCTCCGTTGTCCGGTTGCTCGCGGTATTTCTTGGTCTGATATGGAAGGGCGTTCTTGAACTTCTTTCCATAATAGTTATGTACGAGATTGCCGTTGTCGGCCACCGTCATGATCATCTCGGTGCCGTCGGTCGAGATTCTGATGAGGGGATTCTCCTTTGCCTCGGCAGTCATAAAGGCGGAAGCTGCGAGAGCAAGCGGAATGATTCTTCTGAGCGTCATGGGTAGTATTTTAAAGTTGTTTAGTTCATGAAAAGGTTCCTGTCTTTCGACATCGCAAAATTACAGAATGCGGTTTTCTCCTCAAAACTCCCATGCGCCAAACGTTTGGTAATAATGACGCAACTCGTTGTTCCTTAGCAATCTGAACTGAAATTACCAAATCTATGAATCAAATTTACCAAACATAACTTTCTGAATATCTCTATAAATTGCTTTAACTGTTTTACGGATATATGATATTTTACGGTCAATGATATTAGCAGGAATAGTAAACCGTCGGTAATCAGATAAAATAATCGCAACAAGTATCATAAGGCCAAGTATTACGGCATATCCATAAACCTCCTTAAGAGTCACCATGACGACCTGACGGTTAAGTTCAGCATAGACTGAGGAAAAAGCATCTGTCATAGGGTGCATGGCATCTATTTCACCACTCAAAGTTGCCATATTTTCGGCTTTAATGTAATTATACATTCTCGTGACAATAGCTCCGCTCATAGGATTACCAAAGCTGGTTCGGATAAATCCTATGACGCACATGGCCTCGAAATAGAACTTAAAGGGAACTCCCACTGCTAAGGCATAGGTCAGCACGGTATATACAATACACAGTCCAGCGCCTTTGAAAAACATCGGAAGATAAAGCATGGATTTTTCAACACTGGCATCGATAAGGAAATACATCAGTAGTTGATACAGGAAAAAAAAGAAAAAACCGTTGAAAACAATAATCTTAATCCTTGTACGCCATTTCACCAGCCCTAAATAGCAGAATGCCGCGCCAAACAACACACCGAAAAAGGTCCCCCAGTTCAAATCAATGCTATGTCTTGTCGAAAACCCAAGTATAGCTCCTGTAAATATGTTTTGTAGGGAACCTGAGGTAGAAGACATCAAGGTCATGCATCCAAAAAGAATAAATATGGGAACCATTCCGTTCTGGCGGAACGTATCATAGTGTATGTAGGGATTCTGATCATTATATGACTTGTAGAGGCATACACCCAACAGTAACCCGGAGAATAAGATTACCCCGCAGATTACCTTGCTGTCCAGCCAGTCGAAATACTCTCCATAGACAAATACAAAAACAAGGCTTAGCAGAAAACCACTCCACAGCATACATCCTAAATAGTCGATATTCTTAAATGGTATGTAAGGTCCCTGACGGAAATGACTCCTTAGACAGAAATATACTGTCAGGAATGTCAAAATAAGAGCAAGTATCGTGAATAAATGCATCGTCTGCCAGTCATAAATATCTATACAGTATCCGGTAGCAAGATTTGACAATTGGACACATCCGAGAATAAAAGTAAAAAGGAATGGAAAGAACACTGCAAAATCGCGTGTAGGCGTTATGTTGAGTTGTATCTGACTCCAGCAAATGAATGTCCCCACCATCTTGAAAAAGCCGGAGATGAATGAAACTGTCACCACTACAGGCACATTGTCACAAACCATGCATATCCAGTCTCCAACTGTGAGGACGGCGGTGACAACCAACAGGATATCCCTGGCTGTAAATCTGAACATGATTCTGAATAAGAATGGAAATGCTACCGTAAGGCCGACAAGAGATGCATACCCGGCCATCATTATATCCTCGTTGATCCATGACAGACTACCCGCCATCTGAGTGACGGCAGACATATATACTCCACCCGAAAACTGGAAAACAATTATTATAAATAAAAATAGAAGAAAGCGGACAGGCAAAGGAATAAAGTCCTTACAAGACATAATTCGACGAGCCTCCTCTATCTCTTCCGGTGATTGTTGTTTCATACCTTTTAATATTTGACCTCACACTCCACATTCATTCCTGACTTCAGTCGGTTAAGACTCTCACCGCTGTTTTTTTCGGTAAAGATTATTTTTACCGGTATCCGCTGTTCTGTCTTTACAAAATTCCCGGCAGAATTATCCTGTGGAACAACTGAATACTGCACACCGGTCGCATTTGACAAGGTAGAAACCTCTCCGTAATATTCAATGTCCGGAACAGCATCTACTTTTATTGTTACAGGCATTCCCTCACGAATGTTTTGTGTTTGAGTCTCCTTGTAGTTGGCTAAAACCCAAACATTATCAGATTCGACTATAGAAAGTAACGCCTGTCCGGGCTGAATCAGTTGTCCAGGTTGTATAGATTTTCTGGACACAATTCCGTTGCAAGGAGCTGTTATAATGGTATAAGATAAGTTAAGCTCTGCAAGATTTCTTGCAGCCACAGCAGCTTCTATGTTTGATTTATTCTGTTCAAGTCTCTGGCCAAGTTCCTGTCTCCCCAATATGGTCGACATCTTTTGACGCACAAGCATCTCATATTTTGCCTTAGTCGCTTCATAATCGGCTTTAACATTGTCGTATTGCTGCTGCGTGACAGCTTTTTGACCGAGCAATTGCTCAAACCTCTTAAAATCGGTTTCTGTCTGATTCAATCGTATCCGCAATTCTTCTATACTGGCATCGGATACAGAAATATTGTTCTCCGATGTTGATACTTTGGTGCCGATAGTAACGCTCTCCATAACCGCTTTATCATATAAGGCTTTCGCTTGAGCCAGTTTCAATTCAAACTCAGCTCTATCAATAATCACAAGAGTATCTCCTTTATGAACAAACTGGAAATCATCGAAACATACTTTTTCAATAAATCCCTGAACGCGCGAATTGATAGGTATTAACTATAATGTCACTAAATTAAGATAGTTTAAGACGCTTAATGACGCGCACGGAGTGCGCTAACTACATTGCTTGACGCCGTAAATTGGTCTTAATTTAGTGACATTGGTATTAACTACTTTCATCTTATGATCAAGGACATTGTCGGATAGACGGCGAATATTCAATACCGGAGAATTTTGTAATGCATTTGTGAGTATATCCTTTTGGTCTATTGGGGTTAATTCTGAGTAAAGTAGTGCCGTATCGGGAATTATCTGAGTTTCTTCAGGCAAGTCAAGCATAACAGTCAGTCTTGTATTACAGATTTCAATCGAACTTTTGAGTTCTGTTAAACTATATTCAAGGTTTTGAAGCTGCACTTCATAACGAGTTATGTCATTATGCAGAACAATCCCGGCCGCTTCACGCGCTCGCATATCATTTATGACCTGCTTTGTCTGCTCAATATTTCGCTCATAAACATTCTGGAGATTACGGAATTTATAAAGGTCAAGATAAAATCCTGCCAAAAGAAAATAAACCTCTTGTCTATAGACTTTAAGATTCCATTCTGCAATTCTTTTCTGAATTTCTGCTGCCTTCATATTATGAATTATGGCACCTCCGGAAAAGACGACCTGTGACGCTTCTATCGCAAAATTGTTGCCAAAAT